>DATMBH010000200.1:0-10224 GCA_035559335.1 Gemmatimonadales bacterium | reverse complement strand
CCCGCCCCGCCAGCACTATTGCCAGAATGAAGCTCGCAGCCGCGATCCCCATCGTCGCGCCGCGGTGCGCCAGCGCCCAGGCGATCACGCCACGGTAGCCGCGGCCGATGCCCCGAAAGGCGTCGTTGAACCTGGTAAGTGCTCTGCCTATCGGTCCCCGTTTCGCATGGCCCTCCGCTTGAGGATCGTACCACACCGAAGAGAGCATCGGATCCAGCGTGAACGATACGAACAGCGACACCAGCACCGCGAACGCGATCGTTATGCCGAACTGGTAGAAGAACTTCCCGACGATCCCGCCCATGAAGGCGACCGGGATGAACACGGCGATGATGGACAAAGTCGTCGCCAGCACCGCGAAACCGATCTGGCTGGTACCCTCGCGGGCGGCGGTATGATGGTCCTTCCCCATCTCCACGTGGCGCACGATGTTCTCGCGCACCACGATCGCGTCGTCGATCAGGATCCCGATGGCCAGTGACAGCGCCATCATCGTCATGGTGTTGATCGTGAACCCGAAGGCGTAGATCACCGCGAATGCGGAGATCACCGAAACCGGCAGCGTGAGGCCGGTTATCACCGTGGAACGCCACGAGTTCAGGAACAGGAATACGATTCCCACCGTGAGCACCGCACCCAGAACCAGTGCGATCTCGACGTCCTCGAGCGATGCCCGGGTCCAACGGGACTCGTCGCGCACCATGCGCAGCTTGATGCCGCGCGGCAGTTCGGCCTCCAGCCGCCTGACGGCCTCGACCACTCCGTCCGCCACGGCCACCACGTTGGCGCCCGAGACCCGCCGGATCTCGATTCCTATCGCGCGCTCTCCGCTCACCGCGGCGTAGCTGCGCTCTTCCTCCTGGCCGTCCACGATCCGCGCCACCTGACCCAGCCGCACCGGAACTCCGCCACGCGAAGTGACGACCACTGAGGAGAAGTCGCGCGGATTTCTCACCCGGCCCCGCACCCGCACCGATTGCTCGCCCAGCCCGCGCTCCACGTTCCCGGCGGGCGCGTCCATGTTCTCGCGCCGCAGCGCGGCCACGACCTGGTCCGGCGTGACGCCCAGCGCTTCGAGCTGCGCCGGAACCAGTTCAACCCTGATCTCCCGCTCGAGGCCCCCGACCACATTCACGTTCCCCACGCCGGGCACGTTCTCCAGACGCCGCTTGATCGTCTCGGTGGCAAACAAGGTCAGGTCCCGCATCGCGTAGCCCTCACCTGACAGGGCCAGCGTCACGATCGGGTCCTGCGACGGGTCGTAGCGCGAGACCACCGGCAGCTCGGCATCTTCGGGCAGCGTGCGGCGCAGCGCGTCCAGCTTCGCCCGCACGTCGTTCATCGCCTCGTCGATGTCGGTGTCGAGGTGGAACTCGACAAAGATCGAGCTGAAGCCCTCCACCGAGCTGGACTCGATCTTCTTGACCCCCTGCACCGGGTTGACCGCTTCCTCGATGCGGCGCGTGACCTCGCGCTCCACCGATTCCGGTCCGGCGCCCGGGTACTGGGTCTGGATGATGAGGAACGGAAACTCGACGTCGGGCATGTCGTCGAGACCCAGCCGCCGCAACGAGAATATGCCCAGCACCACCAGCGCCAGCATCATCATGGTGGCGAACACGGGCCGCTTTATCGAAAGGTCAGACAGGAACATCCGCCGCTCCCGGTTGTGTTGCCCCGGCCTAACTACGACGTCCGGCTATTTCCACGCGGGTCCCATCCTCCAGGCCTTCCACCGGACCCACTATCACGGTGTCTCCTTCGGCCAAGCCGCTGGAGATCTGGGTCAGCGCCCGCACCTCGTCGTTCACGCCGACGGTGACCGGACGGCGGCGCACCACGCCGCTGTCCACCACGTAAACCACCGGTGAGCGGCCGCCGCCCTCCAGTCGCACAGCGCCGCTGGGCACCGCCACGACCCCGCGCGCCTCGTTGACCACCGCGCGGCCCGAGACGTAGAGGCCGCCCACCAGGCGATTGCCCGGGTTGGGAATGTCCACGTATACCCGCACCTGCCGAGTGGCGGGGTCCGCAGTCGGATTGATTCGCGAGACCCGCCCGCGCACGCTGTCCAAGCCCTGCGCCAGCGCGAGTGTGACCGGGCTGCCGATCCTGAGCAGTCGCAGCCACTGGGTCTCGACCGACGCGGACAACTGCAGGGTGCGCGTGTCCACGATGTCCACGATGCGGGCGTTCATGTCCACCCGGTCGCCGGCCTGCACGTAGCGGCGGCTGATCACGCCCGCCGAGGGCGCCCGCAGCGTGGCCTGCTCCAGGCGGTCGGTGGCGCTCGCGCTCTGCGCTTCGGCCAGAGCCAGCTGGGCGCGGGCCGACTCCACCGCCAGAAAAGCGTTGTCGTGGTCCCGCCGCGCGATGGCGCCCTCGGCGAACAGCGCCACCGCACGCGAACTCTCGGCCACCGCCAGGCTCACCGCCATCCGGGCGCGCGCCACGTCGGCACGCGCCGAGGCAGCAGCCGCGCGCAGCACCTCGTCCCTGAACCGCACCAGCGGCTGGCCCTCGCGCACCGGCTCGCCCTCGTCCACGAACACCTGCGCGATCTGCTCGGCGACCGGAGCGGCGACCGTGTAGTTCACCTTCGGTTCCAGCGCGCCCGACAGAGCCACGCCCTCGGTGAGGGTCGCGCGCGTTGCCACCGCGACGTCGCTCGCTCCCAGTGTGGCGGCGCTCCTCGCCGCGGCGCCGCCTGCCGCAGCGCCCGCAGCAGCCTCACTCTCCGCTCTGCCGTCCCCACCGCAGCCGGTCACTCCGGCGAGTGCAGCCAACGTCACCAGAAGCGCAGGGGCGGTTCTCCGAATACGACGATTCATGTCAGTGCCTGTGTTCACTCTGGTTAGGATTGTTTGACAGCCCCGCTCCCCGCTCCCTACTCGCGGCTCGCTGCGCTCTCTGCAGCGGAACCGGTCTTCCCAGTGCGCGCTCCAGCGCCGCCAGGCTCAGCAGGTAGTCGCGGGTTGCCGCCGCCTCGTTCACCTGGGCCTGCTGCATCGCCAGCCTCGCGTCGCTGACTTCCAGCTGTGTGGAGATGCCGTTCGCATAACGCACCGACGCCAGCTGATAAGCCCGCGCCGCCCACTGCACCGTCTGGCGCCGGGCCTCGACCAGCGCCCGCGCCCTCACCAGCTCGGCCCGCGCCTGCTCCACCTCCAAGGCCACCGCCTCGCGCGCCGCCTCAAGCTGCAGTTCCGCCGCCTCGAGGTCCGCCCGTGCCGAGGCCACCTGGCCGCGCGTGCGAAACCCGTCGAACAGCGGCATCGAAACCGTCAGCGAGGCGTTCCAGTCGCGGCGGAAGTCGCCGCCTCCCGGCAGGGCTCCGCTCGGGAACGCCTGGCCTCCGTAGTTCATCTGGAATCGCAGCGCCGGCATCAGTTCGCCGCGGTAGACCCGCACCGCCTCGCGCCTGAAGTTCACGGTCCACTGGGCCGCCTCGAGGCTGGCCCGCGAACCCAGATCGGCACTCAACGCCTCGAGGTCCACTTCTGGCAGCGACTCCTGCGCGGCCAGCACCGTGGCATCCAGCTCCAGCGGCGTTTCGGCCGGGACGTTCACCAGCCGGCGCAGCTCCAGGAACGCCAGGTCGCGATCGTTGCGCGCCGCGATCACCGCCGGCTCGGTGTTGGCGTACTCCACCTGCGAACGCAGCAGATCGTAGTCCGCCGATGTGCCCACCCGGTGGTTCAACTCCACCCGCCGCAGCTGCTCGGCCGACAGCGCGCGCGAGCCTTCGGCGATCTCCAGCAGCCGCTGGGCGAACAGCGCGTTGAGGTACGCGCGACGGGTGCGATAGGCGACGTCATGGCGCGTTTCCTCGAGCCCGGCTCGTGCCGCGCGCTCGTAGGCCCGCGCGCCCCTCACCCCCGCGCCAACCACGCCGCCGCGGAACAGCGTCTGGCGCAGCGTCAACTGCCACACATAGCTGTTCTCGCGCCCGAACGGAGTGGCCGCGAACAGCCGGCTCAGCCCGCGCGGCAGCATGTTGTCATACTCGCGCTCCAGGTAGCGCACCCGGTCGGAGATCGGCGCCGTCGTATCGGGAGCGTAGGGATCCAGCGCCGGACCGCCCTGCCCACCCGAGAACACCGAGGCGAAGGTACGCGTGTAGGTCAGGGAGGCTCGCAGTTCGGGCAGCGCCTCGGCGTACGCCTGGGTCACCGCCCCCTGGGCCTGCGCCAGCTGCGCCCTCGCCAGGCGCATTTCCTCGCCCTGATCAACCGCGCGCCTAACAGCCTCCTCCATCGTCAGGCGCAGCGGCTGCTGCTGCGCGCGCAGCACCGATGGGACCGCCATTACCAGCGCCACGATCAGCCGGCGCATCATGCCTCCTTTCGGACCTTCAACCCATCCAGCGCGGTCGCTTGGAGCGTCGCGACGGCCTGGGTGAGCGTTACGTCTCGCAGCGAGGGGTCCGGGTCTTCCGAACGCTCGCCGAACCACCACATCAGCGCGCCCACGAAACACGACGCGAGAACGCCGTAGAGGACCCTGGCGCCGAGATCCGAGCGAAGCTCGCCCGAAGCCTGGCCCTCACGGATCAGCGCCATCACCAACTCGTCGAACCTCCGCCACGGGCCCTCAGGCGCGGGGCAGCAGAAGCGCTGCATCGAGGTCCGCAGCACCATTTGCGCGAGGTCGGGGTTCTCCTCGTAAGCCCTCGCGGCGCCCGCATACAGCTCTATGAGGCGCGGACCCACCGGCCCAGGACGCGCCACCACGTCCTCGGCGACCTGGAGCCATTCCTCGGCCAGGTACTCGATGACCGCTTCCTTGCGCGGGAAGTAGTTGAAGAACGTCCCCTTGGCGACATCGGCGCGTTCGGTGATGTCGTCAATCGTCGTGGACTGAAAGCCTTTCTCCTGGAACAGTTGCAGCGCGGAGACGAAGATCCGGCGCCTCGTCTCCTCCTTCTTTCGCTCTCTGCGGCCGACGGTTGCTTCGGTCATCTCGTTATCCCGCTTTCACTTACATCTCATGCGAAAAAGTGTACTGCGGTCAAGAAAGACCGAAGTCTATTGTTGTCATACGGTCCGGTCAATCGGCCGGTTTCAGCACTCGATCTGGCCGCGAGCAAGCCAGCTTCGCAGATTCGCCGACATGCGCATCGCAGTGACCGGTGGAACCGGTTTCGTCGGCAGCCAGGTGGTCGAGCTACTGCTTCGCCGCGACCACGAGCTGTCTCTGCTCACCCGAGACCCGATGCGCCACGGCCGGCTGCAGGACCGCGGCGTGCGGCTAGTGGCGGGCGACCTGGAGAACCCGAGCGCGCTGCAGCAGCTGACGGACGGGGCGGAGGCGGTCTTACACCTGGTCGGGATCATCGTCGAGGTCGGGCGCCAGACCTTCGAGCGCGTCCACGTGGACGGCACGCGCCGGCTCATCGCAGCGGCGCAGCAGGCTGGCGTGAAGCGGCTGGTCCACATGAGCGCGCTCGGCGCGCGGCAGTCGCCGGAGGCAACGCGCTATCACCGCACCAAGTTCGCGGCCGAACTGCTGGTCAAGGAGAGCGGGCTCAGCTACGCGATCATACGGCCGTCGTTGATAGCGGCGCCTGGAAACGAGGTGCTGGGGATGATGGTCACCATGCTGCGCATGGCACCGGTTGTCCCCGTGATCGGAGACGGCACCTACCGGATGCAGCCCGTGGCCGGAAGCGATGTGGCCGAGGCGATCGCGCTGGCGCTGGAGGAACCGCGGTACTCAGGCACCTTCGAACTTGGCGGACCCGAGCAGCTGACCTACCACCAGATGCTCGACCAGTTGGAGAACGCGCTCGGTGTCAGGCGCGCCCGGGTGAGCGTTCCGGTGCCGATCGTGAGGTTCGCGGCGCACGCCGGCATGATCCTCCCACAGATGAACCCGATCACCCCCGATCAGCTCCAAATGCTGCTCGAGGGGAACTGCACCGCCAACAACGCGCTGTGCGACGTGTTCGGCCTGAGGCCGGTTCCCTTCAGCGAGGTCGCGCGTGACATCTGCGCGCCGTGGGCCGCGTTGCGCCAGGACGAAGTGGCCGACTCGCGGTGACCGCCGGGCAGTCCGGGCGGTCTGTCTCAGACGTATGACTCAGGTGATCGCGCCCGTCTCGGCACCCACGTTGCGGGCTCTTGCCGCCATACTGGTCACGGCCGCTCTGACGCAGGTCGCGGACCTGCGCGCGCAGGCCGTTTCCCAGCTGCCGCTGCGCCGCGGCGAGATAGAGGTCGAAATCAGAGCCACGCGCGTCAACGACTTCGAGGCACGGGTCCCGGTCCTGCGCGCCACCTTCACCGGCTCCGACATCAACACCGTTACCGGGCGCGTCGAGGTCCGCGTGGCCGATATGCGCACCGGGATCGGATTGCGCGATCGCCACCTGCGCGGCGCCATGGAGGCCGACAGTTTTCCCACGATTCGCTTCGACCTGGTTGGAGTGATTCCCGAGGGCCGCCGCGGCGACACCCTGGTGGTGGCCTTCCAAGGCCAGCTCACCATTCACGGCCTCACCAAGGCGATTCGCGTTCCAGGAACAGTGCTGATCCGCCCCAACGAGATCCAGGTGAGGTCACGATTCACCGTGGACATGCGCGAGTACGGCATCCGCCCGCCCTCGCGCTTCCTGGGCACGGTCCAGGTCCAGCCCGACGTCGCCATCAACGTGCGCCTCGAATTCGCGCAACAGTAGTATTGGGCGGGTTTCAGTTTTCGGTTTTCGGCTTTCTGTATGCTGTTTGCTGTTTCTCAATTGCCACGGGGGCCTTTCGGCCCCCGGGCATAGTGGTCGGGCAAAGTCGCCGTCAGACTTTGCGCGCGACCACGAACCGGCGGAGCAGCTCTCGTAGCAGACCGCCGGAGCGCTCCTTAGGCATGTACGTGGTCGGCCGGAGCGCTGGCCGCTGAACTGGCGCGAATGCCATCCCTGCTCCCTGCTGCGTGTTCTCTGTTCTTCTGACGCTCCAACCCCCTCAACCGTTGCAATCTCTCACGTTGCGATCGGGAACAGCTCACCGCAGCCGCACGCGGCCGGTGCGTGAGACGGTCAGGGTTTCTGCCGCGGTGCCGCGCGAGAACACCAGCGTCGCGTTGGAGAGCCCTGTGCCCAGGCCCCACTGGTTGAAGGTCACAGTGGCCTGGCTGGCGGAAAGGCGGGAGCCTCCAAGGGAGAACCTCGCTGTGGTTTCCCAACCGTTCTCCGTTCTCGCTTCCAGCGCGGCCTCGCCCAACAGGCTGTCGAGCACGATCCGGGCCTGGCCGCCGCGTGCTATTGCCAGCTGCCGCGCCGTTTCGTGCACCGCCGCATAGCGCTTCACGCTCCCGCGCACCAGCGCGCGATCCACCAGTCGGCCAACCGGCGGCAGCGCGATTCCCGCGCTCACACCCATGAGAATCAGGACGAGCATCAGCTCGGGAAGAGTGGCGCCGCGCATGCGGCGAGGATAGCGCGCCACGCGCTCGCCATGGGTGCGAAATCGAGGCGAGCCGGTGCGGATTAATGCGCGGATAGGGGGTCGGGGTCAGGGCCCAACTGCCAGGGTTGAGGGCCCCTGACTCCCGACCCCCGACACCTGGCCCCTACGTCCTCTGCCGCGGTCTGCTCCTCGCCCGTTCGTACAGCCTGGTGTGCCGATCGTCCGCGGGCGTCAGCTCGCCGCGCACGAACACGTGTCGCGTGGTGGTGCGGACATCGAGCGGATCACCGGTTGTCACGATCAGGTTGGCGATCTTCCCCGGTTCGATCGAGCCCAGCCGGTCGTCAACGCCGAAGATCCGCGCTGCGTTGATTGTCAGCGCACGGATTGCCTCTTCGGGGTCCAGTCCGTAGGCCGTGGCCAGGGCGGCATTGTAGGGAAGATTGCGGCTGTCGCTGGCCGAGTTGGTGCGGAAGGCGATCTGCACGCCCGCGCGCGCCAGCACCCCGGGGTTGGCGTAGATCATGTCGTAGGGATCGCTCGCCGCGGGGGTCGCGGTGGTTGGACCCACGATCACCGGAATCCGGCGCGCGGCCAGTGTGTCGGCCAGCTGCCACGCGTAGCTCGCGCCCTGCAGCACGACCCTGAGCCCGAAGGAGTCAGCCAGGGCTAGGGCGCCGCGGATCTGGTCGGCGGTCTCTACGTCGAAGATCACCGGCATCTCGCCGCGCAGCGCTGGGACCAGCGACTCGAACTGGAGGTTCACCGCCGGCTCGTTAGGTGTGCCGCGGGCCCGCTCCCTGGCCTGCATGTACGCACGGGCAGCCTCCAGGTACTCGCGCAACGCCCGGGTTTGCTGCTGCACCCGCTCGCGCTGCTGCTGCGGGTTCTGCTGCTGGCCGCCGAACCCTCCGAAGCCCCCGCCGCCACCCAGGCGTGGATAAGTCATCACCATCGCGGCGCGCGGCCGCACCGCCATCTCCTGGGGAGTCCAGCCCCACAGGTCAATAAGCGACGCCTGGCCGCTGATCTGTCCGCCGCGCGGGGCGGTGATCACGGTCGTGACACCGCCCACCCTGACGGTGGGGATCAGTTCCGAGTGAGGATTGACCGCCGTGAGCGCGATGTTGTGAGGGTTGAAATCTCCCAGCTCCTGCACGTCCACCGTGCCGGTGCCACCCTGGCCCACCTCGATCAGACCCAGGGTTGTGCCGGCGTCAATCAGGCCCGGGTAGACGAACAGCCCGGTGCCATCGATGCGCTGCGCATCGGAGGGAGGCTGCACGTTCGCGCCAACCGCCTCGATTCGCCCACCCCGTATGACCACCGTACCGCGCTCGATCCTGGGTCCGGTCACCGGCACGATCGTCGCGTTCGTGATGGCGTACACGCCGGGACCCTGAGGGGCGCGGTTGGGGATGGACTGGGCAGTGAGGCGACATGGCGCTATGGCGGTAAGCAGACCAACCGCCGCGATCGCCACGTTCCGCGCGAGCCCGAGTACCATATTGCCGCCATCCCGCCTTCCAGCCTCTATCGTCATAGCGCCAAACCGCCTAACCGCCCTCATCTCTCACCTCCCGAGGCCGCGCGCGCCGGCCGGCGCCGCTGCTGCATCTGCCGCATCAGGTTCTCCAGGGTTGGGGCCGTGCTGCGGTCGAAAAACACCCGGCCGTCGATCAGCGTCATTTCCACCCGCGAAGTCGGCGCGAATGGATGACCGTTGAAAATCGCGAGGTCGGCGTCCTTGCCGACGTCGATCGAGCCCACCCGGTTCTCGATGCCGAGCTGCCGCGCGGGGTACAGGGTTATCATCCGCAGCGCTTCTTCTTCGGAGGCGCCGCCGTAGTGCATCGCCTTGGCCGCCTCCTGGTACAGCCGGCGTGCCCGCTCGTCGCTGTCGGAGTTGATGCTCACGATCACCCCGCGCTCGGCCATCAGCGCCGCGTTGTGCGGGATCGCGTCGTATGCCTCCCACTTGTAGGCCCAGTTGTCGGCGAATGTCGACGCCATGCTGCCGGCTGCCGCCAGCTCGTCGGCCACGCGGTAACCCTCGAGCACGTGGGTGAAGTCGTTGATCCGGAACCCGAAGTCGCGCGCCACGTTGAGGAGCATCAGGATCTCGTCGGAGCGGTAGCTGTGGGCGTGCACCAGCCGCCGGCCCTCTAGCACTTCCACCAGCGGCTCCAGCTCCAGATCGCGACGCGGGGCAATCGGCTCGGCGCCGCGGCGCTGGCGCGGAGTGCGCTCCCACTCCTGGCGCTGCCGCTCGTAGCGCTGCCACTCGGCACGGTACTCGCGGGCCCGCGTGAACGCGTCCCGCAGCACCTGCTCCACCCCCATGCGGCTGGATGGGTAGCGGCGTTCGCGTCCCGGCACCGGCGGCACATTAGACTGCCTGACGTTCTCGCCGAGCGCGAACTTGATTCCCGGAGGCGCGCCCTCGAACACCAGCGACTCGGCGGGCAGACCGTAGCGCAGCTTTATCGTTATGCTTTGTCCGCCGATCGTATTCGCCGACCCGTGCAGCACCAGAGCGCTGGTGACGCCGCCCGCCAGCTGCCGGTACAGCGACACCCTGTCCACCCGCATCACGTCCTGCATCCGCACTTCCGAGGTCACCGACTGTGTCCCCTCGTTGATCGCCTCGACCGCGGTGTGCGAGTGCGCGTCGATGATCCCCGGAATCACGAACCGGCCGGTGCCGTCGATCACCTGCGCCCCGGCCGGCACCTGGACGTCTGCTCCCACGGCCGCGATCCTGCCGTCACGGATCACGATCGTGCCGCGGGGAATCGTGCCGCGACTGGCGGTCATGATC
>DATMBH010000199.1:0-8967 GCA_035559335.1 Gemmatimonadales bacterium | reverse complement strand
ATCTGGGCCGGAGCGGTCGCGTGGCAGGGGGTTTCGGTGGCGGCGCTGTCGGTGGCGCTGTTCCTCACGCTGCTGACGGGCATACTGGTCACCGACGCTCAGACCATGCTCATCCCCGACGAGTTCTCGTTAGGCGGACTTGGTGCCGGACTGCTGCTGGCGCTGGCGCCCGGGGGGATCGGCGCGGCGGACGCGGCCGTTGGCGCGGCGGCGGGGTACTCGCTGTTGTGGCTGGCGGGGACCGTGGGCAGGTGGTGGGCCGGCAGAGAGGCAATGGGCGGCGGCGACCTCAAGATGATGGCCATGGTTGGCGCGTTCATCGGCTGGAGGGGCGTGCTGCTGACCGTGTTCCTGGGTAGCCTGGCGGGGACGCTGGTGTATCTGCCCGCGCTGATCCGGCGCGAGCGGTACCGCGAGGTGCCATTCGGGATCTTCCTGGCCGTCGGTGCGGCGATCGCGCTGGTGGCCGGCGAGCGTCTGGTGAGCTGGTACACGTCGTTGCTGTGGCCGGCGCCGTGAAACCGCTGCACGCGGCCGCGGGTATGGTGGGGTCATGAGCGGACCGCTGTTCGAATCGGGCGAGGTGCTGGAGCGCTTCGGCTACGACCTCAACGCGGCCGCGCGCCGGGGCGACCTGATGCCGGTATCGTGCCGCGATGAGGAAATCGAGCGGATGATAGACATCCTGCTGCGGCATTCCAAGCACAATCCGGCGCTGATCGGCGCCGCCGGAGTGGGAAAGACGGCGCTGGTCGAGGGACTGGCGCAGCGGATCGTGGCCGGGACCGTGCCGGCCGCGCTGCGCGACTCGCGGATCGTCAGCCTCGATCACATGGCCCTGCTGGCCGGCACGGTGTTCCGCGGGCAGTACGAGGAACGGGTGCGCCGCCTGGTGGAGGCCGTCACCGCCGACCCGGACGTGATCCTGTTCATTGACGAGATGCACAACCTGATCGGGCAGGGCACGGCGCTGGGCGTGGCGATGGACGCGGCCAACATGCTCAAGCCGGCGCTGGTCCGCGAGGACATGCGGGTCATCGGCGCCACCACGGCCGCCGAGTACGAGCGCTGGATAAAGGGCGACCCGGCGCTGGAACGGAGGTTCCAGCCATTGCTGGTGCGGGAGCTGACGCCGGAGGAGTCCATGGGAGTGCTGCAGCAGCGCCGGCCCCGGCTCGAGCACCACCACGTGGTCGCGATCAGCGACGATGCGCTGCGCGCGGCTGTGGTCCTTACCGGACAGTTCGTGCCCGACCGGGCGCTGCCTGACAAGGCGATCGACGTGCTGGACGAGGCGTGTGCGCACGCCCAGGCCTCGGCGCAGCTGCCGCCGGACCTGGAGCGGATCGTGCGCGAGCGCCGCCGGGTGGATGCCGCGATCCGCCGGCGCCTGGCGCGGGGCGAGCCGCTGGACGGCCCGGATGCCGTGGCCGCCACCGGACCGGATCCGATCGAGATATTCCAAAAGGAGATATGGCCGGCGCTGGAGCGGCTGGGTAGGGAGATCGACAGGGTATTTGGCGCGAAGGCCAATGAGGTGAGCGGCGGGAAGGTGGATGAGGTGAAAGCGGCGAATGAGGTGAGTGAGGCGAAGAGGGAGGCGACGGGCAGCGGGGAGACGCTGGTGCAGCAGCGCGAGCGGCTGGATCGGGAGTTGCGGCGCGGGCTGGAGCAGTTAGGCATCGTGGTGACCGGAAAGGACATCGCGCGGGTCGTTAGCGTGGCGGTCGGGAAGCGGATCGAATGGGCGGCCTAAGACGGCTGGCGCTCGCCCTGCTGGGTCTGTGGTTCGGCGCGGCGGGGCCGGCGCGCTCGCAGAGCGAGGAGGCGGCGCGCCGGCTGGTGCGGGAGCTGATACCGCAGGTCGAACGGGCGGTGGGGCTCACGTTCAAGCGAGCGCCGGTGGTGGCGGTGCGCACCAGGGAGCAGCTGCGGCGCTACCTGGAACGCAAGGTCGCGACCGACATCCCGGCCGCCGACCTGGCCGGAAGCGAGCGCGCCTACAAGGCGTTCGGGCTGATACCTGACACGCTCGACCTGCGCCGCATGATGCTCGACGTGCTGGAGGAGCAGGTCGCCGGTTTCTACGATCCCGATTCCCAGCGCCTGTTCCTGATACGCGGCGGCGATCCCTCGATGCTGCGCCTGGTGGCCGGACACGAGCTGGTGCACGCGCTGCAGGACCAGTACTTCCCGCTCTCCCCGGTTCTGAAGATGCGCCGCTCCAACGATCGCCAGACCGCGGCGCAGGCGGTGATGGAGGGCCAGGCCACGCTGGCCATGTTTCTGATGCGGCCCGGCGCTGACCTGGAGCAGCTTTCCGAGTTGTGGCCGCGCATCAGGCAGCTGAGCGCCAACGTCGGCGCCGGCTCAGTGCCTGGGGGCAGTCCCGCCGCCATGGCGAGTTTCGCGCGCGCGCCGCGGATCCTGCGAGACGCGCTCATCTTCCCGTACATCTACGGCGCCGAATTCATGATCAACTACGAGCGCCGCCGGGCCCGCGCGGGAGAGATGCCCTATGGCGATGCGCTGCCGGTATCCACCGAGCAGATCCTTCACCCGTCGGCGTACACCGGCGGTCAGCACCCGGTGCGATTGCTCATCGGTGCGCCGGCCGCCGGTGACACCGCGGTCTACGAGGACGACTTCGGCGAGTTCGAAATGCGCATCGCGCTCGAGACGTGGGGCATCGGCGCCGCCGAGGCCACGGCGGCGGCCTCGGGCTGGCATGGCGACCGGTATCGGGTCCTGGGCACGCGCACCGGGACGGCGCTGATCTGGGTCAGCGCTTGGGACACGCCGGACGATGCAGCGGAGTTCGAGGCGCAGCTCAGGCGCGGCTGGGAGTCCTGGTCACGCCGCCGCGCCGCGTCCGGCCGGCGCTACACGATCGAGCGCATAACGGTGGGAGGAGTGCCGGTGGTCAGGCTGGTTGACGCGCCGGAGCGGTGGAACGGATGGAACCGGCTGCCGGTGGTCAGAGTGATGAGCAGATAGGCGCCCCGTTTATCTTCCCACCGCCAGGTTGATCGCGAACGCCACCAGTCCCACGATCCCGCCTAACACATACCCCAGCTTCACGATCAGGTCAAGTTCGCGCTGCGTCACACCGCGGATGATCTCCTCCATCCGCTGAATCGAGAACCCGCGCACCTTTTCCTCCACCATTTCGCGGATCGAAAGCTGCGACACGATGCCCGGAACCTGGGATGTGACCCATCCCCACAGCGGCTCGCTGATCGAGTCGATCAGGCGCGACGGGTCGCCGCCCGGCAGCAGGCCCGCCGGACGGCCGAGGCGGCGGTCCAGGAGCGCCGCGGAGCCCGATGCGAACCCCTCGGCGATCCAGTCGCGCACCCGCTGCGACTGCGCCGCTTCCTGCAGCCACGCGGCGGCGCGGTCGGGAGGAAGGTGCTCCAGCAGCTCTCCCCAGGTGCGCCGCTCCGCCGATTCCAGCGCCAGGTCGAGGCGCCCGATGGCGAACCGGCGCGTGTGCGGGTCGCGCAGCGCGCTCAGCACGTACTCGGAGGCGGTGCGCCTGACTGCCTCCAGCTTCTCCGGGGTCAGGTCGCGCAGATGGTCGCGGAGCGGCCGGCGCAGGAAGCTCACCACCGCGTCGTTGACCGCGCGCGACAGCTCCGCCTTCATGGCGTCTTCCTGCAGCAGCCGCCCGATCTGTTCGGCCCCGTCGCGCCCGACCGCATCCAGCACCCTGCCGATCGTCTTCTCGCTCACCACCAGCTTGGCCACCAGCCGCTCGTGGATCAGCAGATCCCGCGTGAACCGCTGGAACAGCTGGTGAACCGTCTGCTTCACGCGCTGCTTCGTGTCCGGACGCGCCAGCAGGCCGGCGAGTCGTTCCAGCGCCACGGGCAGGTAGGCACGGATCCCGGCCTCGACCGCGACGACAAGGCTGGGCGGCAGTCGCTCCAGCAGCGGCCGCTCGTCGGTTGCCAGGCGCTCCACCTGCCGCTCCACGAACTCCTGGATGGCGCGCTCGAACTCCTCGCTTTGGGTGAGCTGGTCCACCCACCGCTCGGCCCACTGCTTGATCTGCTCCTGGCGCGCGTCGGTGAGCACGTCGGCCACCGGCCGGTCGCGCAGTTCCGCCTTCTGGCGCGCGAGAAAGGCGGCCACCGCGTTCCGGAATTCCGGCGTCTGGGCGAACTCCACGAAGCGGTCGGCGACTCGCGGGGCCAGCTGCGCCAGCGCGGCCTGCAGTTCGGAAGCCACTGACTCCGGCAGCAGCTCGCGCAGCGATCCGTATTCCCGGTCCAGCGCCCTGCCGAGCCAGTCGTCGAGCGCTGCCCGGAACGCCTCCCTCAGCCCGGGGGCCGTCAGCTGGCGGGCCAGGTCCTCGGGCGTCAGCAGCCGCTCGCCGACGGTCTTCCCGATGGACTTGGCGAGCCGGTCCTTGTTCTTAGGTATCGCGCCGTGGAGCACGAGCGGTCCGATGCGCCGTGGCTCATAGGGATGGAACAGCATCCAGATGGCCACCGCGTTGGTCAGGCCTCCGGCCACAGCCCCCACTCCGACGGTGGCGAGGAACTGCAGCAGGAGGGTCTCTGCGGAGGCTGGCACGGTTGCGTTAAGTTCGGACGCCCGGGTAACTTACAAGGCTAATGTTCGAAGAGCTCAGCGAGAAGCTCTCGGCCGCGCTCAGGGACCTTCGTGGGCGCGGCGTTTTGACCGAAGGGGCCATCCGCGAGGGGCTCGAGACGGTGCGCCGCGCGCTCCTCGAGGCGGACGTCGGCTTCGAGGTGGCTCGCGAGTTCACCGAACGGGTGGCCGTGAAGGCCGTCGGAATACCGGCGTTACGCACGGTCGCTCCCGGTCAGCAGCTGGTGAAGGTCGTGCACGAGGAGCTGGTGGCGCTCCTCGGCGGTTCGGCGGCAACGATCCGCCACGCGAGCATCCCGCCGACGATCGTGTTCCTGGTCGGCCTGCAGGGTTCGGGCAAGACCACGACCGCGGCGAAGCTCGCCAGGCGCCTTACGTTGGAACAGAAGGCTCCGTTTCTGGTCGCGGCCGACGTGTACCGGCCCGCCGCCATTGACCAGCTGGTGGAGCTGGCCGGCAGGGTGAAGGTGGGGATCCACGCCGAGCCGGGCGAGAGTGACGTGGTGTCCGTGGTGCGGCGCGGCGTCGAGGCGGCGAAGAAGGCCAGGGCGCGTACTGTGCTGGTGGACACGGCCGGTCGCCTAGCGATCGATGCCGAGATGATGGATGAACTGCGCCGGCTCAAGGCCGCCGTGCCGCCGCACGAAGTGTTGCTGGTGGCGGACGGCATGACCGGCCAGGACGCGGTGCGAATCGCCCGCGGGTTCCACGAGGCGGTGGAGCTGACGGGCGTGGTGCTGACCAAGATGGACGGCGATTCCCGCGGTGGCGCGGCGCTTTCCATCTACTGGACCACGAAGGCGCCGATCAAGTATGTCGGCGTCGGTGAGGGGCTCGACGCGATCGAGCCGTTCCGTCCCGACCGCATGGCCGGCCGGATGCTGCAGATGGGCGACGTGTTGTCGCTGGTCGAGAAAGCGGAGCAGGCGCTGGATCGGGACAAGGCCGAGAAGCTGGCTCGCAAGGCGGTCTCGAAGAAGGGCATGGACCTCGAGGACTTTCTCACGGCCATGCGGGAGATGCAGAAGTTGGGGCCGCTGGAATCGCTGGTGGGCATGCTGCCCGGCATGGGTCGCCAGGTGATGGACGCGGTGAAGCAGTCGGACCCGAAGCGGTTGAAGCACGTCGAGGCGATCGTGCTCTCGATGACGCCGGCTGAGCGGAAGAACCCGGACATCATCAACGGGTCGCGCCGCGCCAGGATCGCGAAGGGATCGGGCCGGCCGGTGCAGGAAGTGAACCGACTGTTGAAGCAGTTCGAGGAGATGGGCAGGCTCATGAAGGGAAAGAAGGGGCGGGGCGGGATGCCGGGCATTCCGATGCTGCCCAGGGGAGCGATGTGAGATGGCGGTTAGACTGAGGCTGAAGCGTGTGGGGCGGAAGTCCCAGCCGAGCTACCGGATCGTGGCGGCCGACAGCGAGTCGCCGCGCGACGGGCGCTTCATCGAGGCGTTAGGGCACTACTGGCCGCGCGCCCGTGACAAGCAGTTCGATCTCGACGTGGAGAAGGCGAAGGCCTGGCTGGCGAAGGGTGCGACCCCGTCCGAGACGGTGGCCTCCATCCTGAAGAAGGCCGGCATCCGCCGCGACTGAGATGGTGGCGCCGACCCACCTGGCGGTCGGCCGTATCAGCAAGCCCCATGGGGTGCGTGGCGACGTGCTCGTCTACCCCATGACCGACGAGCCGGCGCAGCGGTTTCAGCAGGGCGCCGTGCTGGAGGTGCTGGACCGTTCCGGTGTTCCGACCGGCGACTCGGTGACGGTCGAGCGGGTGCGCGAATACGGGCGCACGTGGTTGCTGCACCTTGCGGGGTTCGACGAGCGCGAGCAGCTGGAGAAGCTGCGTGGCGCGTTCCTGGCGATCCGGGTCGGGGCGGCGCGGCCACTGGAGGAGGGCGAGTTCTTCCTCTACGAGCTGATCGGACTGGCGGTCGAACTCCGGAACCACACGCCGGTCGGTGTGGTCCGCGAGGTCTACGAGGCGCCGCAGGGGTGGCTGCTGGCGGTGGTGGATGAAGCAGGGAAGGAGCGCCTGATCCCGTTCCGGGCCGACGTCGTTATGCGGGTGGATCGCACTGCTCGGCTGGTGCAGATCGTGCCTCCGGAAGGGCTGCTGGAGCTGTAGCGTGCTCGACATAGCGATCGTCACGCTGTTTCCGGAGTTCTTTGCGGCGCCGCTGGCGACGAGCATCCTGGGGCGGGCGGCCGAGCGCGGGCTGGTGAAGTTCACGGTGGCGGACTTGCGGAGCTACACGCACGACCGTCATCGCACCGTGGACGACGAGCCGTTCGGGGGCGGGGCCGGAATGGTGCTGAAGCCGGAGCCGTTCTTCGAGTGGCAGGACGAGGCGAGGCGCGAACCGCCGATCGTGCTGCTGTCGGCTCGGGGCAGGCGGTTCGAGCACCGGGACGCGGTGCGCTACAGTTTGGGCCGGCAGCTGACGCTGCTGTGCGGGCACTACAAGGATGTGGACCAGCGTGTCGCCGATCATCTGGCCACCGAGGAAGTGTCGATCGGCGACTACGTGCTGTCGGGCGGCGAGCCCGCAGCGCTGGTGGTGGTTGACGCGGTGGTGAGGTTGTTGCCTGGCGCGCTTGGTGACCACGAGTCGGCCTCGGGCGACAGCCATTACGACGGGCTGTTGGCGCCGCCGTCGTACACGAGACCGGCCGTGTATCGCGGCATGGAAGTGCCGGAAGTGCTGCGGTCGGGCGACCACGCGCGCATAGCGGAGTGGCGGCAGAGGGAATCCGAGCGACTGACGCGGGAGCGGCGCGCCGATTTGTGGGAGCGCCACCGCGAAACTCTGGGGGAGTAGGCGTATGCAGAAGCTGGCTGAAGTTCAGCGCGAGGGCATGCGGAGCGACCTGCCGTCGTTCCGGCCCGGCGATACGGTGAGGGTGATGGTGCGGGTGCGCGAGGGTGACAAGGAGCGGTTGCAGGCGTTCGAGGGCGTGTGCATCGGCCGCCGCGGCGCGGGCATCAGCGCCACGTTCACGGTGCGCAAGGTCTCGGCGGGCGTCGGCGTGGAGCGCATCTTTCCGCTGCATTCGCCTAACGTGGCTTCGGTGGAGGTGGTGCGGAAGGGCAAGGTGCGCCGCGCCAAGCTGTACTACCTGCGCCGCCTGACCGGCAAGGCCACGCGCATCCGGGAGAAGAAGGAGGAGTAGCACGTGCTCGACCTCGCGGTCGAGCGCGGCTGGTTCGAGCGGGGCTGCCGCCTTGTCGTCGGAGTGGACGAGGCCGGCAGGGGTCCGCTGGCCGGTCCGGTGGTTGCGGCCGCGGTGGCTGTCGGTCCGGGTGCGCCGGTTCTCGAGGGAATAGCCGATTCGAAGCTGCTCAGCGCTCGCCGCCGCGAGGACCTCGCGGCGGCGATCGTGTCTTCGCTGCCCCATGCCGTCGCGGCGGCGAGCGTGCGGGAGATAGACCGGCTCAACATCCGCCGTGCCACGGCGCTGGCCATGCGGCGGGCGCTGCGGCGGTTGAAGCTCGAAGGCGGCGTGGTTTTGGTAGACGGCCTGCCGGTGCCGGAGCTAGAGCGCGATCACGAGGCGATGGTGGATGGGGATGCACGCTGCTTCGCGATCGCGTGCGCCAGCATCGTGGCGAAGACGGTGCGTGACCGGCTGATGATGAAGCTGGCCGGCCGGCATCCGGCCTATGGGTGGGACCGGAATGCCGGCTACGGGACCGAGGAGCACCGCGCTGCGATAGCGCGGGTCGGGGTGACGCGGCACCACCGGCAGAGCTTCGAGCCGGTGGCGCAGCTGGGTATCTGGTGATGCGGTACGGGCGCAGCTATCTCGCCAACACCTGTGCTCCCCAGTAGCAGGGGTTCTGCGAGCAGGTCGCCATCATCACTTGGAGCCGGTAGGTGCCGGACGTCGGGGCCGTGAAGATGATCACGGGCCGGTCGTCCGTCTCGATGTCTTCGCCGATCATCTGGCCGTCGGGGGCGAACAGCCGCAGGTCGATGTCGGTGCAGTCTTGGTCGCACGCGGCGAACACCACGTAGCTCCCGCCGCCCACGAGCGTGATCGTAAGGCCGGTCTGCGTGCCGTTGTTGAGCGTCCCGGTTATGGTTTGCCCGACCTGGGTCCTGAATCCCTGCTCGCGGGCCCGGCTGGCCAGTCCGGCGAGTTCGTTCTGCACTACCTGCTGGTAACTTTGCGCTTGGGCCTGGCTGGCCGCGCCGAGCGCGGAGGCCAGGAGCGCGGCCCCGACTACAGCACGCATCTTCGTTAGCTCCCTGGGTTTAATTCGTTGTCTGGTGGGGCGAGACCTCCCCGACACTCGCAATACTCCCGCCGCGGGCGCCGAGATGCAAGGTCAGGGATCACATATGG
>DATMBH010000198.1:0-6350 GCA_035559335.1 Gemmatimonadales bacterium | reverse complement strand
CCGCCGCTTCCGAGTCGGTGGGGCGAGACAGGAGTGCCTCCGGTACGCCGGCATAGCCCCCGAACGCCGGCCACACAAACCAGACTTGAGCGCCAGCCACGATGAGGGCGCATGCGACGGCCAGGGTGCGCTGCCGCCCGGATAGCGCGTCAATCGCTGCGGACAGCGCGGTTGCGGCGAAGAGCGTTCCCGGCACGAGAAACTTCGATGACTCACGGAAGGCGTCGAAGAAGGGAATGTGCTCGTAGAGCCACAGGTAGACGCGCGTATGGTACGTCGTCCCTGTGCCGAGTGAGAGCGCCAGCAGAAAGGCCCCGACACTTGCCAACCCGATTGAGCGCGTCCGCCTCGAGGCAACCCATGGTGCCGATAGCGCGAGCAGGATGGGGATGAATCCGGCCAGTCCGCGAAGGTCGACCCTCGTGTATCCAAAGGGGGGCAAGAGACCCCCGGCTGGCTCGCCGGTCAGCCTGAGTGCGTCGAGGACACGAGTGTTTGAACTCAGGGCGGCAAGATGGACGACGCTGTGCAACTGGCGGCTGATTGCGGTGCCTTTTGCGAGCACGATAGTGACGAGGGGGAGATTCAGGGCCATGGCCAGGGCCATGCCCGCGGCGACGCCTACCAGGGAGGACGAGCGAGGCAGACGCCCCGTGGCTAGGACAGAGAGGACGAGTACGAATGGAACGACGAGAAGGAATTGCAGCGGCACCCAGTGCGGTTGCAGCGAAGCTCCCGTGAAGGCGATCATGCCGATGGCGAGGATGTGGCGTTTGACGTTGGGATCTGTCGCGTGTAGGAGAGACCATATTGCGCGGCCCAGGAGGGGGGCCAGCGCGTGGCCAAGCAGAACGCCGACGTGGCCCTGCAGGTACCGGGCATGAATCGTTGGGTTGTAGAAGTAGAAGAAGGCACCGATGGCTGACCCGAGGCGATTCAAGCCCAGGGCTTGCGCAAAGACGTAGAATGCAAGCGGCCCTATGAAGGCCGGGAGTGCCAGGAGCCCCTTGGCAACCAAACCGGGGGAGAGACTCCAGAGTCCCCAGAGCCAGTGACTACCTCGAACCCACACCAGCCCCCCGATGAGGTCTTCCGTCCACCCGGCCGGAGAGGTCCCCCAACCGTATGGGGGCGGAACGTAGTCCCAGTAGCTCGCGGCCGGGCCGACGAGGATCCGCCATGTTCCCACCAGCGCCGCAATCGCAAGGATGGCATGAGGGAAAAGCGGCTTGTCGCGGGCCGTGGCTTCGTCTCGCGTGCACGTGGGAACCGGCAACCTGGTCTTGGTGACGCGGCTCCAACTCAGGGGCACTGAGCCACGATGACGAACTTGGCTGCCAAGAGTGTCGGCCAGACGGGGAGAAGCGCTGGCAGTCCCGTGTAGAACAGTTTGGTGATCTTCAGACCTGACAATTCGAAGAGCTGCCGGACAGACCTTCGTGTGAAGAAACGCAAGTGGGTTCGGTCGAAATGGCCCAGGTCCTGATAGTCGAACTGTCCCAGGGTTACCCGGAGCCGTGCCGGAAGGTAGCCGATATTCGGAACGGACGCGATGATCAAACCCTCTGGGGCCAGATAACCCGCCAATCGCGCGAGTGCCTTGTCTGGGCGCTTGAGGTGTTCTAGTACGTCGCCCAGGATGATCCGGTCGAACCGCTCGTCATGAAGAGGTGGGTCGCCTTCCTCCACGTCCCAAACGAGCGCGGCGTCCAGAACACCTGCGGCGATCGCAACCGCTTCCTGGTCGACATCGATGCCTGTGACGCGGCACCCCTTGGTCCTGCGAAGCACCTCTCCCAGATACCCGGTTGCGCATCCCACGTCCAGGACGCGTTGGTTGTCGCCGACGAGCGACAGAATGCGATACTGGCCCCCGAGTCGCGTCAGTGGGTGGGAGAGTGTGCAGCGGTATCGCTGAGACACCGGGCGGCGAGGTTCGAACATGGCCTCAACTCGATGCCGCGGCATCGAGGGATTTTCCAGCCGACCGCAGCCGGGCATAGACCCGCATGAGGGACTCGATTCGCACATCCCACGAAAACTCTCTTGTTACGCGTGCCCGCAGCCGCTCGCCCATTCGGCGGCGCCTGTCGGGGTCATCTGCGAGGTGTCTCAACGCCTCAAACCACGCCGCCGGCTGGTCGTCCTGAACGTACGAAGCATCGACGCCCAGCAATTCGCGGTTTGGCTCGGAGTCCAGCGCAACGACCGGAAGGCTCGTGGCCATGTAGTGAAGGAGTTTTCCATTTCCTTCGGTCGTGACTCGCTTGGGGGAAACCCCGATATCGGCGGCGCTCAGGAGTTGAGGCATGTCACGCAGGTAGTGAGCCACGCCCAGGTACGCAATTCGCTTGTCGTCGATGAACTTCCGCAAGATAGGTTGGTACGCTGCGTCGACGGTACCGCAGATGAGGAAGCGCCAAGGCAGGCGTTGGGCGGCGGCCTGGCTGACCATCTCAAAGAGGACGTCGGCGCCCTGACGAGCGGAGAGCGTGCCCGTGTAGGCTATTACGACGTCGTCGGGTTGAAACCCCAAACTCGAGCGCGTTTGACGCCGGTCCCAGCGCGCCGGATCATAGAGCGTCGTGTCAACGGCGTCGAGGAGCGAGGAGACGCGCGTCTCTGGCAAGCCGAAGCGATGGCGCAAGAGACCCTCCAGGTGCCGGGAGCTCGTCACCACATGGTCAGCGACCCGCATGACGACGCGCTCGACCGTACGCGCCAAGGCGACGAGGAGGCGCGATCGGCGTGATGACTCCAGCAGCTCCGAGACGCTGTCCTGTAGATCGGCGAGCAGAGGAGCCCCACGCATCCATTTGGCGGCCATGGCAGCTGCGGCGCCATCGAAGATGTGGGCGTGTATGAGGTCGTACGTCCTGCGTAAGGCCTCTCTCGCCGTGACCATCCCCAACGCAGGATCCAGGTAGATGCGAGCCGGGTTCCAGCCCGGGGGCAGGCCGCGCGGTGTGAGCGGCACCCGGTGGATTACGAAGCCAGGAAGGTCCTCGCCGTGCCCGTAAGTGCAGATCGTGACGCTCACCCCCTGACGGGCGAGCGCTTGAACCTGGCCGAGAACGCGAATGGGGTGGCCGTAGCTGGTGAAGAAGCGCGAGGGTGTCACGATAAGGACCCTCATGCTATTTGTCGACCGGTTCCAGGAGCGCCGCGCGGTCTCGCCGGACCGTCAGGTCCGTGAAGCGGGCTCCGTAGTTTGCCAGCAGTCCGATGCGGCCTTCGCGTGGAAGCGCAATGTCGATCGCGCGGTCGATGCTGTCGCCCAGCCGCGCTTCCAGGAAGCTGGGAAACGCGTACACCGTGAGCCTTATCGGTCTGCCGACGAAGGCGGAAGTGGGCACGTCGACGAGAGAGGTCTCACCCAGAGGGGTGACTCTGAAGATGTTCAACCCCGTGATGTCGGGAGAGCGGATTAGCCGCACGCCGACGTAGTTGTCGGGGCCGTAGTAACCGAGCACGAATCCTCCTTCACCTCGAACGACGAGCACGGCGGATACCCGTATCGCGTCGCCCAGGACGACGGGTGCAACAGCCAATGAGCGGAGCGTGGCACCGTCGTCAGCCTCATGGGAGGATCCAGACACCTTCCACGCGCCTCTCACGGGGGTGAAGTTGAATGGCCCGACCGATCTCGGATCGCCGCCAGGTAGTGGCTCCGCCGACCGTCGTACGTAGAGGGTGACGAAGCTGATGGATCGCGGATCATCGAATGAGTTCTCCGGGTGATACAGGAGATCAACGACTCGCCGAAGGGGCGGTGTCCAACGCATGAGGGTACGAGTGCGCTCCCCGACGACGAGGCACGGCACTCGACGCTCAACTAGTTCGAGCACGAGCCGGTCCTTGGGCGGAAGAAGATCTCGTGGGTCATACTCAAACGGGCGCTGGCGGTCCATGAAGTAGTGAATAGGATACGTGAGATTGCGAAACACGGGGCGGCCTGCCTCCACTGCAAACACTGGGTCCGCAGTAAAGACCCCGCTTTCCTCTGGGCAGGTGGCTCGTATGGCCGCCGCAACACTGCGCACGAGGTCTCTCGAATATGTGCGCTCGTACAGGTTGTACTGGGGGTAACCCTGCGCAGCCGGCCGGCTGTAGGGGCTGTAGAGATTGAACGAAGGAAGGAAGTAGGTCGCGGGGAGCAGGAGAGCGAGACCCCAGGTGGCCGCGAAGAGGAGAGGGGGCCGCTCGAGGACCTGGTCGCGCTCGTCGCGGCGAATGCCCAGTCGGACCCAAATGGCCGCGGCTGTGAGGCTCAGGACCGCTGAGAAATCCATGAAGTAATCGACGAATATGTGAACATAGGCAGCGTAGAAGACACCGAGTGCGACCATCCACAGCCGAAGAATGTGGTCAGCGGAGTCCTCACGCGTCGAAAGTTGAGAGGCTGGAAGAGGAAGTCTCCCCAGGACATAGCCGGCGCACAGCCCCAATGACACCACGGCCACGGTCCTCTGCCATGCGGGCGTCCAGATGACGCCGAATCCAAAGCCCGTGGACATCAAGCCGGCGCCGAAGAGGATCGCGATGTCCACCAGAGCCAGTGTTGCAAGTCCGGAGAGGAACGCGGGAGTCAGCCGTCGGCGAAAGGCCAAGATGAACAACATCGCCGCGAGGAGGATGTGCGGAGTCAAGAACATGATGACAGTCCTCAGCACGGCGATGACTGACTCGAGCGGCTGGACGTCACGATATACACCCTGACCGAATCCGTAGACCGTCCAGACCCACCGCAGGTCGGTTGTCAGAGCGATCGCTGCTATGGGGAGCAAAGCTGTGAGGAGGCCCCCCACCAGCGCGGTGGCGGCTGAGCGCATGGCTCCTGAGCGAAGGTAGGCCGCGTAAGCCACCACCGGCACAAGAACAATGGCGATCCGACGAACATGAATGGCGAGTCCGATGATCAGGCCCGCAAGGGTCGACGGCCAGGGACTCGCGCTGGAGGCGCCTGTCGCGAAGAGGAAGGCCGCGGCTGAGAATGCCGTCGCCACCGGCTCGAGTTTCAAGATCGAGCCGGCGTACACGAAGTAGGGGGTGATGGCATGCACCCCCATGGCCAGAAGGCCAACGCGCCTGTCGTAGAGTCGGGTACCAAGCCGGTAGACTATCCAGGTCGTCGCCGTCGTAGCCGCGACGGCCACCAGACGACCCGCGACGTACCCCGGTCCGAGTGCCGCATTCATGGCGGCGACGAGGACCGTGAAGACAGGTTCCCTGGCGATGAAGTCCCGGAAGGGGATGAGCCCGCCTCTGAGCAGTTGTGATTCGAGGAGTTGACTTCCTTCATCAAGATTCAAGGGCTGGATGATCGCCGCCGCCAGCCGAAGGCCGAAACTCACGAACAAGAGGATGTAAGGCAGGTAGGGCAGGACCTTGCGCTCCAGGTGAGCCCACCGCCCGCGCCCCGGCACCATGCGCTGGGACTCATGGCCTGCTATCTCGGTCACGCGGGGAGCGCCTGGAGGTGCTAACGGTGCTAACCTTGAGGAATGCCTCGCCCGGTCAGCTGTGGTCATCTATCGTGGAGTTGTGACCAGGAGCCCACAGATCCCGAGGTAGGCTTCGAGGGCGGCTTGCCAGGATCGTAGTGGCACAGGCTGCGACCCGTGCAGACGAAGCGAGGCGAGGGCACTATTCCGTGGACGCGGCGCCTTCGACGCCATCGTCTGAATCGTCGTCGGCCGGAGATCGACCGCGACCCCGGCCTGGCGGAAGATCTCTGCCGCAAACCCATGCCAGCTGCACGTGCCCGCGTTTGTCACATGATACGTCCCGAAGGGAGCGGCCGCCTCGACGAGACCCCGGATGGTCACAGCGGCGTCGACCGTGTACGTCGGTGACATCGTCACGTCGTCGACGACCGCAATCGCCTCGCCGCGCCTGGCCTTGCCCAGCATCGTCTCGACGAAGTTGCCGCCCTTGCCGCTCGCGCCGGCCGCTCCGAACAGGCTAGCGACCCGCACGATGTAGTGCCGCGGGCAGATCGCGGCAGCGAGATGCTCGCCGGCCAACTTCGATGCGCCGTAGACATTGATGGGATTGGGCCGGTCGTCCTCGGTGTATGGCGCCGACTTGTCGCCTCCGAAGACGTAGTCTGTGCTGATGTGGACAAGAACGGCTGAGATGGCCGCGCAGACCTGCGCCAGATTCCGCACGGCGATGGCATTGACGGCGAAGGCCAGCGTGGGGTCGTCTTCGCAGGCGTCGGTCTTGTGGAACGCCGCAGTGTTGATGACGACGTCGGGACGGGCGGCCCGGATGTGCTCCGCGGTGGCTGAATGCTCGCGGACGTCGAAGGCGGCGTGGGTCCAGGCGATGACGTCGTGGCCCGCGAA
>DATMBH010000197.1:0-5208 GCA_035559335.1 Gemmatimonadales bacterium | reverse complement strand
GGCGGGGATCCAGCGGCTGCAGTTCGAGTCCGAGGTGACGCGCGAGGAATTCGACTCGTTTCTCAGCGAGGTGTTAGCGCGCCTGACGCTGTCGGCGCTGCAACAGGCGCCCGGCGAGGCCGGCGGTAGCTCGGGCCCGATCCGGTTCGGCGCCGTTGGCATCAAGGAACTGACACCGGAGCCCGACCTCGAGACGGCGACCATCGAGTTGTCCCTGGAAGAGGAAGCGCAAACGATCCGCTGGATGCATCAGGAGGCGCAGCGCAAGAGCGAAGTACCACTGGCCGAGGCGGAAGCCGTCGTCAGGTCGCTGGCATCGGCGATGCATGGGGACCAGGCGATGGTGTTGCCGCTGCTTCAGATCCGGCGCTACGACGAGTACACCACCACGCACTCGCTCAACGTGAGCGTGCTGGCGATGGGTCTGTCCGAGTGGCTCGGCCATGGGGCCCGCGACGTGCGGGCGTTCGGGACCGCTGGGCTGCTGCACGACATCGGCAAGACGAGGATACCGTCGGAGATCCTGAACAAGGCCGGACGGCTGGACCCTGAGGAGCGCGAGATCATAAACCAGCACCCGGTTTACGGCGCGCAGATCATCATCGAGTCCGAAGACAAGCTCGATCTGGCGGCGGTGGTGGCATACGAACACCACGTGATGATCAACGGGGGCGGGTACCCGAAGTTCGACTACCCGCGCGAGTGTCATCACGCCTCTAAACTGGTCCACGTGTGCGACGTATACGACGCGCTGCGCACCAACCGGCCATACCGCGCCGCGTGGCCCGCTGAGAAGGTGCTGGCCTACATGGAGGAGCGCTCGGGCACCGAGTTCGACACCGAACTGGTGCGTGCCTTCATCCGGATGATGAGCGAGTGGGAGCCGAAGGTGGCCGTGGACGAAGCGGGCGTCGGCTCAGGCGCTGGGGGTTAGAGGGAGCGCCAGCTGAAGCGCGGATTCGCCGATTTCCAGTGTGGCTGACGGCTGGTCCTGGGACGCGACGATGATGCGGCCGCGGAAGGCGGTGCGCGCCAGGGCGCGGCGGGCCGCCTTCTCGGCCAGCTCGGGGCGATTGCACTCTACCGACAGGTGCGCCAGCACCACGAGGGACAAGCCGGAGTGCGCGGCGTCGGCGAGCAACTCAGCCGCCTGACGGTTGGACAGGTGACCGCCGCGTCCCGCGATCCGGGAGCGTACGCTGGGGGGATAGGCCCCCGCTCTCAGCAACACCTCGTCGTGATTGGCCTCGATCACCATTGCATCGAGCGACCGCAGCGCGTGGCGCAGCGCGACGGTCGGCGAGCCGACGTCGTAGGCCACGCCGATGCTGCGCCCCTCTGGGCTGACCAGCACCAAGGCCAGCGGCTCCGCGGCGTCATGGGCGGTCGGGAAGCAGTGCACCGACAGGCCGGCCAGCTCGACGGGCCGCGTTACCTCCAGCGCGATGCGCTGGGTCTCGGCCGGCAGTTCCTCGTCTAGCTTCGCAAGCGTGCCGCGGCTGGCGGCCACGGGAACCCCCCAGCGAGCGGCCGCGACGGCGGCGCCGCGCGCATGGTCTCCGTGTTCGTGGGTGAGGACGATCGCCGTTATGCGCGCGGGATCACGACCGGCGGCCTCGCATCGCGAACACAGCTCCCGGAACGAGAACCCCGCGTCCACCAGCAGCGCCGAATCGCCGTGCTCGAGCAGCAGGGCATTGCCGCGGCTGCCGCTTCCCAGGACCGTCAGTCGCACTTCTGACCGGTGGCGGCTTCCCACACCGCGACGAGGTGACGGCGTGCCGCGTCGTCGAACGGCACATCCCGCCGGGGCATGGTCCGCTCGGCGACCTGGAGGAACATGCGGCAGGCCACCACCCGTCCTGGTTCCTCGGTGCCCCACGCGAAGGCAGGCACGTAGCCTTCAGGTCGCCGGGTGCCGAATAGGTTGGCGCCGGTGCCGACCACACATCCGGTGGGCAGCATGGTGCCGATCGCCGTCTTGGCGTGGTCGCCTATCAGCGCGCCCAAGAACGTCATTCCGGTGTCGACCCGCTTCGGGCCCAGGTTGAGCCGGACCGGGCCGTAGGTGTTCTTCAGATTGGAGGTGATGGTGCCGGCACCGAGGTTCACCCAGCGGCCGATGATCGAGTGGCCCAGGAAACCGTCGTGGCTCTTGTTGGCGTAGCCCAGGAACAGGCAGTTCGACACCTCGCCGTGCACCACGCAGCGCGGTCCGATGCTCGACTCGCGCAGCTGGCCGCCCACGATCCGCGTCCCCGTTCCCACGTACAGCGGCCCCTGCAGCCGCGAGAACGACCGCACCTCGACGCCGGGCTCGAGGACGACGGGCCCATTCCGGACGTCGAAAACCACCAGCGGCTCGACTTGCGCACCCTCGCAAATCACCTGTGCCGGATCGCCGATCACGGAGCAGCCGGCTGGAACCCGCCCCGGGCCGCGCGAGCGCGCCAGCTCGACCACGTCGGAGGTGAGGACGGGGACTAGGTCACGCACCAGGTCCCAGGCGCCGCCCAGCAGCCGTCCCTCGAGCTTCACCTCGGGCCAGTCGCCCGGCTCGGACGCCGGTCCCTTCCAAGGCGTGCGGGCCGCGAGCACACAACCGACGCTCGCGCCATCCGGACTCTTCAGGCGCACACCCGCCGTGCCGGGAGTGTATCCCATGGCGAAGTTCTGCGCTGGCGCCGGAACGAAGCTCGAGCGCAGCATGATCCGCACTCCTTCCGCCGGTGGCGCGGGAACCACGGCTGGCGCTCCAGCCTCCGAGAACTGCGACAGATGCGGCGGCGCCAGGTAACCGGCCGGCGGCTTGCCGGCGCCGAGCGCCGCGGCGGCTCGCTCGCGCAGGAAACAGGCTCCGTGCCGCAGCTCGCCTATCGGGCGCGAGGCGGTGAAGGGAAGGAAGTTCGGCAGGTCCGCGGGATCGTCGTAGATGAACAGCGACGGATTCACGCGCCGCGCTCCCCGACCAGGTCCGGCGGCAGCTGGTCCAGCAGCTTCTTGAGGTCGGGCGCCAGGTCGGTCCGGGTCACGAGCGATATGCCGCGCGCGCGGACCACCACGACGTTGTCCAATCCGTACACCACCGTGGTCCCGTCTTCGCTCCACACCACGCTGCTGGAGGTCCCGACCAAATGGGCAGGGCCCACTGCCACGTTGCCCGCCTCATCGCGCCGGTGCACCCGCAACAGGGCGGCCCACGAGCCCACGTCGTCCCAACCGAAGTCCCCGACCACAACGGCCCCCCGTTCGGTACGCTCGTACACGCCGACATCGATGCTCACCGGACGGACTGCCTTGAAGAAGGCGACCGGATCGCCGCGATCCAGGTGCGGGAGGGCATCGCGCAGTTCCGGCGTGTGGAGTTCGACCTCGGCGCGGAACCGCCTCGCCGTCCACGCGAACAGGCCCGTGTTCCACAGGGCGCCGTCGGCGCACAACCGTTCCGCCTCGGCGCGGGTCGGTTTTTCCTTGAAGCGCGCAATGCGGCGGGCGCTGCCTAACGTGCCACCGGGGACGATGTAGCCGTAGCCGGTCTCCGGGCGGGTCGGCCTGGCGCCGACGGTGGCGATCACATCCTCGCGCTCGACCAGCTCCAGCGCCGCCGCGGCGGTGGCCCGAAACGCCGCGTCGTCCGCGACGAACCAGTCGGCGTGCAGCGACAGCACGCTGGCTGCGGCATCCTGCTGTGCGGCATGGGCGGTGGCCCACGCCAGCGCTGGAGCGGTGGAGGCCGCGAACGGCTCCTCCAGCACGTTGGCGGCTGGCAGCATCGGCAGCGCGGCCCGCAGGGCCGGACCCAGCGCGCGCCCGGTCACCAGCAACGTACGCTCGGGGCTGACCAGGCCGGCGAGGCGCTCAACCGCCTGCCGCACCAGCGGCTGGTCGCCGGCCAGCGGCAGGACCTGCTTGGGCCGCTCCCCGGTCGAGACCGGCCAGAAGCGGCTCCCGACGCCGCCTGCCAGGACTACCGCCCAGCGCATCAGTCGTCCTCCGTGGCCTCAATCGCCGCGGTGTCGGCCCCTACCAGCTCGGCCACCTTGCGGTACAGCTTCTTCGAGGAAAACGGCTTGGTAATGAACGCCGAGGCGCGCAGCGACCGGGCGCGCTCGACGTGGACTGACTCCCCGGCCGCCGTCAGGACCACCACGGGTGTCTGTGAGGTCCCGGGTACTTGGCGCAGCCTCTCCAGGATGTCGAGTCCGTTCATGTCCGGCAGGTTGATGTCGAGCAGGACGCAGTGAAAGGTGGTGCCTTCTAGCTCACGCAGCGCGGCGGTTCCGTCGCCTACGGCCGTCACCTGGAACGGGCCGCGCTCAAACTGCATTCGAACGATGCGACCGATGTAGGGTTCGTCGTCAACGACGAGCAGGTGGTACCGCGCGGGCGCCACCTCAGAGCAACCCGGCGATCTCCGCGCGGTGACGCGTCAGGTCGTAGAGCAGGGGCCCGAGGTTGGTGCGCGGCTGGGCCAGGACCAGCAGCTTAGTCTGGTTCGAGAGGCTGGCCACCACGGCCAGTCCTGCACCGTACTCGAACACGCCCATCACCATCTGACCGCGCCCTGCGTGTGCGCCGAGCTGCTCGCTGGCCTGCACCACGTTCGGCACCAGCGCGGACAGTACCTCGGGGTCAATGCCGTCGCGGACCTTGGAGTCTATGGGGAGCCCATCGTTTCCGAGGATGATCACGGCCTCGACACCGTCTCGCCGGCCCAGCGCTTCGACGACGTCGTGAATGGAGGCCATCAGCTTTCCCCTGAGGGTCGTGACAGCCGAATCGTAGGGCGGCGCAGGGCTACTGTCAACCGCACAACTGCCCTATAATTCACACTTTGCACGACTTCCCGGGGTGAGGCGGCAGCGATGCGCAAAGTTCTGGTTTCGATGGGGCTCCTTGTACCCCTGGTGTCGGGGTGTGGAGACGAGTTCGGCCTGCCGCCGGCCAACCTCCCGGTTGCCGAACAGCTGATAACGTTGTACGCCCTTACGGGGACGCCGGTGAACCTGCCCTCAGCGTACAACATGCTGTCGCTGACTGAGGTGCGCACCGACCGATCGTCGGACTTCGACTTCGCGTTCGAGATCGCGCCGGACAGCGTCCTGGGAACCGGGACCACCGGCGATACCGTGGCGGCGTTGCTGCCGCGTGCGGCGATCGGGTTCAACGCCGACGGCGGGCTGCAGACGATCGTCGGCGTGCCGTGGG
>DATMBH010000196.1:0-15439 GCA_035559335.1 Gemmatimonadales bacterium | reverse complement strand
GTAGCGGGTTTCGCACGCGATGCGTGGGTCCCACTGCCCGTCACCCCTCGCCTGTGACGCGCCACCTATGACCCTTCACCTTTCACCTCTCGCGCATTCCAAGACGCCCCGTTGCGCGCAGTGGAGGGCTCGGCTAGACTCATTCCCAGCGGCATGCCAAGAAACGCAAGCGTCCGGAAAGCGTGGGTCGAGGAAGGCTCGCTGGATCAGTACCTCCGCGAGATCAGTCAGTACCCGCTCATTAGCCGCGAAGACGAAGTCGCTCTGGCCATCCGCATCAAGCAGGGCGACTCCGAGGCGCTCGACAAGCTGGTCCGCAGTAACCTTCGATTCGTTGTTTCCGTCGCCAAGAAATACCAGAACCAAGGCGTCTCGCTCTCGGACCTGATTAACGAGGGCAACCTCGGCCTGATCCGCGCCGCCCACAAGTTCGACGAGACCAAGGGCATCAAGTTCATCAGCTACGCGGTGTGGTGGATCCGCCAGGCCATTCTCCAGGCCCTGGCCGAGCAGAGCCGCATCGTGCGGGTGCCGCTCAACCGCGCCGGCACGCTGCACCGCATCGGCAAACGCTCCTCCGCGCTCCAGCAGGAGCTGGGCCGCGAGCCGACGGTGGAGGAGATCGCCGAGGGAATGGACATCAGCGAGGAGGAAGTAGCTAAGACGCTTTCGATCTCGCAGAGCCACCTCTCCCTCGACGCGCCGATGAGCCCTGGCGAGGACAACAAGCTCCTCGACTACCTGCCCGACACCAACAACGCCACGCCTGATGAGGAGACCTTCGAGCACGCGCTCACCGAGAGCATCGAGCGGGTACTCGGCACGCTCAAGGAGCGCGAGGCGAAAATCCTGCGGCTGTATTTCGGTCTCGACGGCAAGGAGCCCATGACCCTGGAGGAAATCGGCTCCCTGCTCGGGATCACGCGCGAACGGGTGCGGCAGATCAAGGAAAAGGCTCTGTCGCGACTCCGGCACATCTCGAAGGCCCGCGCGCTCGAGAGCTTCCTTCAGTAGCTTTCCCGGCGTGAAGCTGGGCATCGTCTCCCTCGGCTGCGACAAGGCGACAGTTGACTCCGAAGCGCTCATCGCGCGCTTCGTGGGCCACGGAGCTTCCGTCACGCCGGATCTAGCTGAAGCGGAAGTGATCCTCGTGAACACCTGCGGATTCATTGATGCCGCCAAGCAGGAGAGCATCAACGCCATGCTCGAGGCGGCGCGGATGAAGACGCGGGGGCGGTGCCGCGCGGTGGTGGCGGTGGGTTGTCTGGTCTCGCGCTACAAGGACGAGCTGAGGAGGGAAATCCCGGAGGTGGACTACTTCTACGGCTTCGGCGACCTGCCGCGCCTGGTGCCCGATCTGGCCAGGGCAGGGCTGCTCGAGGAGCCCGAAGTGCTTCATCCGGGTATGCGGTTCTTCTTCGGCGCCAAGCCGCACGTCCGCTACCTCAAGATCTCCGAAGGCTGCGACCACAGCTGCGCCTTCTGCGCCATTCCCCTGATGCGCGGAAAGCACCGGTCGCGTCCGCTGGAGGAGCTGGTGCGTGAGGCGCAGGAACTCGAAGCCCAGGGAGCCGTCGAGGTGAATCTCGTGGCCCAGGATCTGGGCCACTACGGCCGCGACCTCGCCGGCGGCCCGAGGCTGCCGGACCTGATCAGGGCGCTGCTGAGCGAGACGGGAATCCGGTGGTTCAGGCTGCTCTACGTCTACTCCGCGGGAATAACGGAGGATCTGGTCTCCCTGTTCCGCGATACCCGACGCCTGACCCCTTACCTCGACATGCCCATCCAGCACGGCAATGACCGCCTGCTGCGCCTGATGCGCCGTCCCGAGCGCAAAGACACAATCCGCCGCAAGGTGACGTGGCTGCGCGAGGCTGTGCCCGGCATCGCGATCAGGACCACGGCGCTGGTGGGCTTTCCCACCGAGACCGACGCGGAGTTCCGGGAGCTGCTCGACTTCGTTGAGGAAATGCAGTTCGACCGGTTGGGGGCGTTCGCCTACTCGCCGCAGGAAGGCACGCGGGCCGCCGAGCTGCCTGACGACGTTCCAGACGGTCTAAAGCAGGACCGGCTGCAGCAGCTTACCGAGCTGCAGCGCGCCATTTCCGCCGAGCGGCTGCAGCGGATGGTCGGAAGAGAGGTGGAGGCCCTGGTGGACGAGGCGGCGGGAGCCGACGATCCGGGGGAGACGGTGGCGCGCACCGCATTCCAGGCCGACGACGTGGACGGCTGCACCTACCTCAAAAGCCGCCGCCCGTTCCAGCCGGGAGAGTTCGTGCGCTCGCGGGTGGTGGAAGCGCTGGATTACGACCTGGTCGCCGAGCCGGTGGCGTGAGGCTCGGGCGCGCCGGCCTGCTTCTCGCGGCGCTGGCAGCTGCCTGCGCGCGCGGTCCCGGCGGCGCACTTGCTCCCAGCGACCGCCATCCGGTGCGAGTGGGCCTGGTCGTGGACCGCGACAGCGCCGTCGTGACGGCGAGCGGTCAGTTCCGGGTGTGGCGCGGCGAGGAGATCCTCGCGGTGCAGGATGCTGGCGCGCTGTGGCGCGTGAGCGCTGGGCCCGGTGGCCGGCTTCGCCTCCAGCGTCCTGACCGTGACCAGCCGCTGGAGATCGAAGGCCCCGTGGTGGTGCGGCCGGAGCAGGCGTCCGAATTCGTCGCGGTCAACGGGCGCCGCTACCGCGGCGAGCTGGTGTTGCAGCGCGGGTCGGCCGGGATCACGGTCGTCAATCGGGTCGGCCTGGAGGGCTACCTGTACAGCGTGGTGGCCGCTGAGCTGGGGTTTCGCGGGCCCGGCGACCGGGAGGCGGTGAAGGCACAGGCGGTGGCCGCGCGCACCTTCACGCTGCGGTTCCGGGGCCGCAGGGAGGCGCTGGGCTTCGACGTGTTCGCCACCGACGCCGACCAGGTGTATTCGGGCGTGGCCAACGAGTCACCGGAGGTGACGGAGGCGGTCAACGCCACGGCGGGCCAGATCCTCATCTGGCGCGGCCGTCCCATCGAGGCGCTGTTCCACTCGACCTGCGGCTGGTCAACCGAAGCCGCCAGCGAGGTCTTCCAGAACCGCGACTCCACGCCGTATCTTCGCGCGGTCTCCGACCGCACTGGTCCGGGAGCGCGCGACTTCTACTGCGCCATTTCCCCGCGGTTCCGGTGGCGCGAGGAGTGGACGGCCGACGAACTGGCGGCGCTGATCGGCAGGGCCCAGCCGGCGGTGGTGACCGGCGCCATCGGGCGAATCACCGACGTCGCGATCGGGTCAACCACGCCTACGGGAAGAGTGCGTGAGCTGGTGGTGACCACCGGCGGTGGCCGCATCGTGCTGAGCCGCGGGCGACTGCGCGAGGTGTTGCGTCCGGCGCAGCAGCCGCTGCTGTGGTCGTCGCTGTTCCAGCTGCACGTGACGCGGGAGAACGGGGCGGTGTCGCGCGTGGTGCTCGCCGGGGCAGGCTATGGGCACGGAGTCGGCATGTGCCAGTACGGCGCTGTGGGTCGCTCACGCGCCGGGCGGTCCTACCGCGAGATACTCGCGGCCTACTATCACGATGCACAACTGGTGCAGGTGAACTGATGCCCTCGTCATCCGACGTCCGGATCGGAGTGGTTGGAGCCGGCGCGATCGCCCAGATCGCGCACCTGCCGGTGCTGCGCAAGATGCGCGGCGTGAAGGTCGTCGGCATCGCCGACAACGACGGCCCGAAGGCCAGGGCGCTGGCACAGCGCTTGGGCGTCGCCGACAGCTTCACCGACATCGAGGATCTGCTGGAGTTCGCCAAACCCGACGCGGTGGTAATTTGCACGCCTAACCACCTGCACGAGGTGCATGCGATCGCGGCTCTCGCCGAGGGCGCCCACGTGATCGTGGAGCGGCCCCTGGCGACTTCGTCGGCGGGCGTGGCGAGAGTGCTCAAGGCTGCCGAGCGCGCGAAGCGGAACGTCCTGGTCGCGATGAACCACAGGTTCCGCTGGGACGTGCAGGCGGTGAACCAGTTCATCCGGGGCGGCGAACTGGGCGAGCTGTTCACGATCCGCACCGGCTGGCACGTGTTCAAGGCGGCGCGGCAGCAGCTGGGCTGGCGCTCACGCCCTGCCGAGTCAGGCGGCGGTGTCCTGGTGGATCTCGGCCTGCCGATGCTCGACCTGGCCTGGTGGATGGCCGGGCGGCCCGAGGTGGAGCGGGTCTCGGCGTGGGTGCGCAGATCGGGGCAGCTGGACGAGATCGCGGCCGCGCAGCTGTTTTGCGACGGCGTCTCAATCTTCTGCGACGTGTCGTGGCGGTTCGTGGGAGAGGACGAGCGGTTCTGGCTGGATTGCCAGGGAGCGAAGGGCTCGGCATCCATCTCGCCGTTCCGGGTGTTCAAGGAGTTGCATGGCAGCCCCACCGACGTCACACCCACTGGCGCGGCCGGCCGCGAACACCACTTCAGCGCCTCGTACCGTTCCGAGTGGGCCTACTTCCTGGCGGGTGTGCGGGGTGAAATCCAGCTAACGCTTCCTGAGGATCAGATCCGCCTTCACAAGCTACTCGAGGCCATCTACAAGGCGGCCGACGAGAAGCGCGATATCAAGCTGTGAGCCTGCGCCAGCTGCTTCCCGCGCGCCGCATCTGGCTCGGTGCGGTGGTGGGGGCGGTGGCGTTGTTCCTGGCCTATCCGCCGGCCGGGCTTTACCCCCTGGTGCTGTTCGCCATGGTGCCGCTGCTCCAGGAACTGGAACTGCAGCGCGAGGAGGGCGCGAGCGGCTGGCAGGCGTTCCTGGCGGGCTACTGGTTCGGCGTGCTGGCGCAGGGCCTGGTGCTGTACTGGATGGTGGTGGCGTTGTGGCACTTCACACCGTTGTCGTTGGCCGGTTACCTGGCCTCGATCTTCATCGTGCTGTCGCCGCAATGGGGTTTCGCGGCGTGGGCCACTGCGCGCATTCGGCGCGCCACGTCGCTGCCGCTGTGGCTGGTGTTCCCGGTGGCGTGGACTGCCACCGAGTGGATCAGCGGCCACTACAGCGACCTGCGCTTCCCGTGGCTGGGTCTCGGCACGGCGCTCGCCGAGGCGCCGTTGCTGGCGCAGGCGGCCGACCTGGCCGGCGCGCGCGGCCTGACGTTTCTGGTCGCGCTGGTGAACGTACTGCTGATGTTCCCGTCCACTGCGCGCGACTGGTCGCTGCGGCGCCGGCTGCCTTGGTACCTCGCCGCCGCGGCGGTGGTGGCCGCGCTGGCGGGCTACGGACGGTGGCGTATCCGGAACCTCGAGCCGCGGCTCATGACCGCCGTCAAGGTCGCCGTGATCCAGCCTAACGTCGGGTTCGACGAGAAGCGCGAGGGGCGTGACGACGACCGCATCGTGCAGCAGCTCCTGGACATGTCGCGCCGGGCCGTGGCGCAGGACTCCGGGGTGCAGCTGGTGGCGTGGCCCGAGGCGGCGGTGCCCAACTACTTCTACTCGCGGCCGGACTGGGAGGCGCTGGTGGCCTCGCTCGCCGCCGAGCTGCGGCGTCCCATCCTGGCGGGTGGGCTCGACGTGGAGTTCCGCGACGAGCGGAACTACGACAACTACAACGCCGCGTTCTTCTTCGACTCCACGGGTCGCGGCGGCAGTTGGCCGAGCTACCGAAAGACGTACCTGGTGCCGATCGTGGAACGCGTGCCGTTCGTCAATCCTGACTGGTTCGGCAGCCTGAGGTACTTCGGCGGGTTCGAGCGGGGCCGGCGGTTTCCGGTGTACATCGCGGGGCCCGGACGCGGCCGCTTCGGAGTGCTGATCTGCTACGAATCGGCGTTCGAGGACTTGGCCCGGCGCTATCGCAGGAACGGCGCCGACTTCCTGCTCAACATAACGAACGACGCCTGGTTCGGCCGCACGGCGGCGCCCTACCAGCACGCCGCCCATCTCGTCCTCCGCGCCATCGAGGTACGGGCTGGGATCGCGCGCGCGGCGAACTCGGGCATTTCTGGGTTCGTGGATCCGCTGGGCCGTCTGCACGATGCCACGCCCCTGTTTACCGAGGAGATCAGGATCGGCGAGGTGCAGACGACCGAAGTGCGCACCCTCTACCTTCGTCTCGGTGACTGGGTGGGGCTGCTGTCGCTCGGCGGCACGGCCCTGTTGCTGGTGTGGTCAATGCGGCGCCGCGGGGCCGCGGCGTCATCGTCGTAAGGAGACTTGTTCATGCGGTCAGTTGCTCTCATTATGGTCGCGGTGGCGCTGCTCGGCGCCGCTCCGCTGCGCGCGCAGCACAGCTACGGTGCGGGCCAGTACGATCCGGCCGTACCCACGCCCCGTTCGGTGCTGGGCTACGAGATCGGAGAGCGGTTCACTCCCCATCACCTGATCATGCGCTACGTGGAGCGCATGGCCGCCTCGAGCCGCCGCATCGCGGTGGAGACTGTGGCCGTGACGTTCGAGGGCCGTGAGGTGCTGATGATAGCGGCCACCAGCGAAGCCAACCGCGGGCGCCTGGCGCAGATCCGCGCGGACGCCGCGCGCCTGGCCGACCCGCGCGGGGCCACTGCGGCGGATCTCGCCGCGGCACTGTCGCGGCTGCCGGCGGTAGTGTGGCTGGGCTACACGGTACACGGCGGCGAAGCGTCAGGCACCGAGGCAGCGCTCGCGCTGATCTATCAACTTGCCGCCGGCCGCGACGAGGAGACCAGGATGGTGCTGGATTCCACCGTGGTGCTCATTGACCCGGTGCAGAATCCGGACGGGCACGAGCGCCACGTGCAGGACGTGATGCGCAACCGCGGCCGCTTCGGACCCAGCCCGGTGCCCGGGGCGATGATCCACCAGGGCAACTGGCCGGGGCCACGCACCAGCCACTACTACTTCGACCTCAACCGTGACTGGTTCCTACTCTCGCACCCTGAGACCCGGGGGCGGGTGCGTTCGTTCCACGAGTGGTGGCCGGTGGTGGCGGTGGACCTGCACGAGATGGGCTCCAACTCCACCTACTACTTCGCCCCACCGATGGCGCCGGTGAACAAGAACGTGCCGGCCAACACCAGGCAGTGGTGGGACATCTTCGCTGCGGCCATCGGGGGTGCGTTCGACCGCCACGGCTGGTCGTTCTTCCGCCGCGAGGGCTACGACGAGTTCTACCCGGGTTACGGGATCTCGTGGCCGCTGCTCGCCGGCGCCGTGGGCATGACATTCGAGCAGGCCTCGAGTTCCGGCGGTGCGATCCGCCGCAACGACGGCACGGTGCTGACCCTACGCGAGGCCGCCCATCACCACTACACGGCGGCCTGGGCCACGCTGGTGACCACCGCGCGGCGCCGCACCGAGCGCGTGCGAGACTTCCTGGCCTTCCGGCAGACGGCCATCACCGATCACGAGCGCGGTCCGCTGCGTGCCGTGGTGATCGAGCGCGACGACCAGGGGCGCGCCGATTCGCTGGTGCTGCGGCTGCTCCAGAACTCCATCCAGGTGCAGCGGCTGCGCGCTTCCGTGGATTCGCGCGACGCCACCGAATTCGGCGAAGCCGCGGCGCGGCCCACCACGCGGTTCGCCGCCGGCTGGTACGTGGTCGATTTCGCGCAGCCGCAGGGACGGCTGGCCAAGGCGCTGCTCGAGCCAGACGCCGAACTCGACTCGAGCTTCATCAGGGAAGAACTCGAATCGCGCCGCACCGGCCAGCCCGGCCGGTTCTACGACATAACGGCGTGGACCCTGCCGCTGGCATTCAGGGTGCGCGCCTGGGCCACGCGCACGCTGCCGGGCCCGGCCGATCCGGTCACAGAGGAGGAGCTGACCTCGGCGGCGCCGCGGCCCGGCGCGCCGGCGCCGGCGCGCTACGGCTACGCCTTCAGGCCGGGCAGCGAGGCTTCGCTTAGGCTGCTGGCGGCGCTGCTCGCCGACTCGATCCGCGTCTGGTTCGCCCCGCGCAGCTTCACTCAGGCGGGAGTTCGCTTCGCGCACGGCGCCTTCCTGGTACGGGTGGCGATGAACCGGCCCGACGTTCACGATGTGGTGCGCCGCCATCAGGCGGCGACCGGCGCTGAGGTGGTCGCGCTGTCCTCCGCCATGGCCGATGAGGGAACCGACCTGGGCTCCAACAGCGTCTTCCCGCTCCGGACGCCGCGAGTGGCGCTGGTGGGCGGCCAGCCCATCTTCGGCAACTCGTTCGGCTTCGCGTGGTATGCCTTCGAGCAGCGATTGAACTACGCGGTCACGCCGGTCAGTGCCCAAAACCTGCCGGGCCTGCTCGACGACTTCGACGTCGTGGTGATTCCGTCGGTCGCAGCCGGCGCCTTCGACGGCGTGCTGGGCGACAGTGGCCGCCAGCGCATTCAGGAGTGGGTGCGCGGGGGCGGGACCCTGATAACGCTGGACGGCGCCACCGCCTGGCTCGCCGCCGAGCGCACCGGACTGGCCCGGTTCCGGCTGCGGCGCGACACCGTGCGCGCCGACAGCGCCGGCGGCGCGCCGCTTCCTGCGTCGGTCCCCGGAGCGGTGCTGCGGGCCGGCGGCGACACGCTGTCGGCGCTGCTGGCCGGCGTACGCACCGCGGATATCCCGGTGCTCATGGGATCGGACCGCGTGTACAACCCGCCGCGCGACCTCAGGGCCGGCGAGGCGGTTGTGCGTTATGCTCGCCGCGACCGGCTGCGCATGTCGGGCTACCTGTGGCCCGAAATGCCAGAGCGGATCGCCGAATCGGTGTACCTGTGGACCGAACGGGTCGGCCGCGGCCGCGTTATCGGGTTCGCCGGTGATCCCAACTTCCGCGACCACTTCCGCGGGCTGCTGCCCCTCTTCGCGAACGCCGTATTCCTCGGTCCGGCGATGTAAGTGCGGATCGGCGTCGACGTCGGCGGGACGTTCACCGACCTGGTGGCGCTGGGCCCCAACGGGCTCAGCGTCATCAAGGTGCCGAGCACGCCGGAGGCGCCGGAACGCGGAATCTGGCATGCCTTCGAGGCGGCGGGGTTGGACGCGCCGCCCGAGTCGCTGGTGCACGGCACCACGGTGGCCACCAACGCGCTGTTGGAGCGCAAGGGCGCCAGGGTGGTGCTGGTGGTGACCGCTGGCTTCGAGGACCTGCTCGAGCTGCGGCGTCAGGACCGCGCCTCGCTCTACGACTTGTCGCAGCATCATCCGCCAGCGCTGGTGCCGCGCGAGCGCGTAGTGGGCGTGCGCGAGCGTATGGGCAGGGACGGCGTCGTGGTGCCGCTCGCCGAGGTGGAGGTCGCCGCCGCCGTGCAGCGGGTGAAGGCGCTCGGGCCGGAAGCCATCGCGGTCTCGTTGCTGTTCTCCTTCCGCTGGCCGGAACACGAGCGCACCCTGGCGGCGGCGCTGCGTTCGGCCTTTCCCGGCATTCCGGTCGCGGTCTCGCACGAGCTGGTGCCGCGGATGCGCGAGTACGAACGCACGTCCACGGTTGCCGCCGAGGCGTTCCTGCGTCCCAGTGTGTCGGGTTACGTGCGCCGGTTCGACGCCGAGGCTGCGCGCCGCGGCGTGCGCGCTCCGCTGGTGCTGGCCTCCAACGGCGGCGCCCTGCGCGCCGAGCTAGCGGCCGAGCGCGCGGTGTGGCTCGCCCTGTCGGGGCCGGCGGGCGGCATCCAGGGCGCCGCGCTGGCGGGAGCGGCCTCGGGATTCTCCGACCTGCTCACGCTGGACATGGGTGGCACCAGCGCCGATGCAGGAGTGGTCTTGGGTCGCGAGCCGTCGCTGGCCTCGCACGGCTCGATCGCCGGGGTGCCGCTCGCCGTGCCGCACATCGCGCTCGAGACGGTGAGCGCCGGCGGTGGCAGCATCGGCTGGCTGGACAACGGCGGCGCGTTGAGGGTAGGCCCCGAGAGCGCGGGGGCCGACCCGGGTCCAGCGTGCTACGGCCGGGGGGGGAGCAGGCCCACGGTCACCGACGCATTTGTGGTGCTGGGCTGGATCCCCGACGGCTCGCTGCTGGGCGGAAGCGTCAGGGTGAGGGCCGACCTGGCCGCGAGCGCAATTGACGAATTGGCCGGTGCTGCCCGATTGTCCCGCCACCAGTGTGCGTTAGGTATGGTGCGGGTCGCGGAGGCGACCATGGCCCGCGCGCTGCGCCGGGTCAGCGTCGAGCGCGGTCTCGACCCCGCCTCGCTCACGCTGGTGGCATTCGGCGGAGCCGGGCCGCTCTCGGCCTGCAGTCTCGCGGAGCTAGTGGGCGTTAGGCGCGTGCTGCTGCCTCCGCTGGCCGGAGCGCTCTCGGCCCTGGGCATGGCCGCCGCCGACGAACGGGTGGAACACACCACCGCGCTGCACCTGACGGCCGGCGAGTTCGCCGCGGCGGCGCCCGCCATTGCCGCGGCGCTCGGAGAGAAGGCCGGGGCCGAGCTGCCGGGAGCCACGCTCGACTGGGTGGCCGAGTGCCGTTATGTGGGCCAGGGGTTCGAGCTGGATGTTCCGGTGAACAGCGGGGACTGGGCCCGGGTGGGCCACGACTTCCACGTCGTCCACCACCGCGCCTTCTCGCATTCCGATCCGCAGTGCGAGGTCGAGGTGGTGGAGTTGCGCTGCATCGCCAGGCGCGCGGGCGCCGCCCAGCAGGTGCGCTGGCCGGCACAGGAGCGCCGCGGCGTCGTGGCGCGACTGACGATCTACCTGGAGAAGGGCGCGCTGGACGCGGCCGGCTACGAGTGGGACCACCTGAGTCCGGGGCAGGTGCTGGCCGGACCGGCCGTGGTGCTGGGAGCGGGCGCCACCGCCCTGATCCCGCCGGGATGGGCGGCCAGGGTGAACGACATCGGGGCCATAGTGGCGGAGCCGGGTGATGCTCGACCCCATTGAACGGGAGGTAATGGCGCAGCTGTTCGCTGCGATCCCCGAGGAGATGGGGGCGCTGCTGATCCGCAGCGCGCGATCGCCCAACATCCGCGAACGCCGCGACTGTTCGGCCGCCCTGTTCACCACCGACGGGGAACTGATTGCGCAGGCGGCACACATCCCCGTCCATCTGGGCGCGATGCCGGATGCGGTGTGGGCAGTCATCGCGGCCGGCGCGCGGGCCGGGGACTTGTGGATTCTCAACGACCCGTACACCGGCGGAACCCACCTGCCGGACATAACGGTAATCGAGGCCGTGGCTTCGCAGGCGCTGCGGCCGGTGCGGGTGTCCTCGCCGGCGGTAGCCATGCGCGGCGGGGGCGCGCCGCCGCAGGCCTTCGCGGTGGTCAGGGCCCACCACGCCGACGTGGGGGGCCGGCTGCCGGGTTCCATGCCGCCGGGAGCGCGCACGTTGGATGAGGAGGGCGTCGTGATCCCGCCGACCAGGGTGGGGCAGGACGGCACGCTGGACGAGGAGGCACTCGGTTCCATCGTCAGGCAGATGCGCGAGCCGGAGGTCAGGCGGGCCGATTTCGCCGCCCAGTTCGCGGCGGCCGCGCGCGGAGCGGATCGCTGGCGCGAGATGGTCGCGCGCTACGGGCGCGATGTGCTCGAGGATGCCGTGGATGACCTGCTGGAGTACGCGCAGAAACGCGCCCGTGCCGCCCTGGCCGAGCTGCGCGACGGCGTGTACCAGGCCGAGGACTTCATCGAGGGCGACGGCATCCACGACTCACCGCTGGCGATCCGCGTCGCGGCGACAGTGAAGGATGGCATGCTGAGTCTGGACTTCACCGGTACAGCGAGCGCGACCGAGGGCAACGTGAACTGCCCGCTGGCCGTGACCCGCTCCGCAGCGCTGTACGTGGTCCGTACGCTCATTCCCCCGGACGTGCCAACCAACGGCGGCGTGGCGCGGTGCGTCGAGGTGAAGGCCCCGGACGGCTGCCTGGTGAACGCCCGGCCTCCTCACGCGGTCGCGGCTGGCAACGTGGAAACCAGCCAGCGCATCGCCGACGTGGTGATGCTGGCGCTGGCGCAGGCGCACGCGCCGCTGCCGGCCCAGGGCCAGGGAACGATGAACAACCTGGTGCTGGGCACCGACCGCTGGACCTACTACGAGACGCTGGGCGGCGGCCAGGGCGCGAGCAGCGCCGGCCCCGGCCCGACCGCGGTCCACGTGGGCATGAGCAATACCCGTAACACCCCCATCGAGGTGCTGGAGCTGGAACTGCCGGTCAGGGTGGAGCGATATGCGATCCGCGCCGGGTCCGGCGGGAACGGGACTCACCGCGGCGGCGACGGGGTGGTGCGCGAGCTGCGGGTACTGGAGCCGTGCAGCCTGTCGCTGATCACCGATCGGCGCTCGACCGGGCCGCGCGGCGCCCACGGGGGCGGCCCCGGCCTGCCGGGCGCCAACTTCGTGAACGGGGTCATGGTGGGGTCCAAGGTGTCGCGCGAGCTGGTGGCGGGCGACGTGGTTAGGCTGGAGACCCCGGGCGGCGGGGGCTGGGGAGCACCCTAACGGCCGCTGGCCCGCCACTCCTCACGCAGCAGCCCGAAGCAGTCGGCGTCGCGGAATTCGCCGAAGCGCCGAAAGTGCGAGCGCAGGCGGCCCTCGTGACGCATCCCGAGCTTCTCGAGCACGCGCCGCGAGGCGGGGTTGTCGGTGAACACCCGTGCGATCACCCGGTTCAGCCCGCGCGACTCGAACGCCCACTGCAGCACCGCGCGCGAGGCCTCGGTCGCGTAGCCGCGCCCCCAGAACGGTTTCCCCAGCCAGTATCCCAGTTCGCCGTGCTCGTGGGCTGCCTCGATGCGCAGTCCGATCATCCCGGCCAGCTGCCCGCCCGCAAGCTCGGTAACGGCGAGGGAGAGGCCCAGGCCCTTCGCGAACTCGCCCGGGCGCGAGGCGATGAACGCCTCGGCGTCGGCGCGGTGGTAGGGATGCGGCAGGGACAGCGTCATGATCGCCACGTCGAGGTCGCCGCACCAGAGCGTGATCGCGTCCGCGTCCTCAGGCACGGGCGCCCGCAGGCGCAGCCGCTCCGTTTCCAGGACCGGCGGCTCTAGCCGCGCCACGTCGGCTTCGGTGTCCACGTCCAGGGAGCCGCCGGGAAGCGCCACTTGCGCCACCCGTGGCATCGCGCCTTCAAGCACCGAGCGGGCTCCCCTGTCGCCGCCCAGGCGCTGCAGCTCGGTGAACCGGCTGCGATCGAAAGCCGCCGGTATTCCCAGCGCGCCCTCGTATTCGGAGCACGCCGCGGCGAGCCCGGGCCGCAGCGCGGCGGCGAGCGCCGCGAGGTGGGCGGCGTCAACGGCTGGTTGGTCGCACGCCATGATTATCACGGCGCCCAGGTCGGGTCGCTGCGCGAGCGCGGCGCGCACGCCGGTGGCTATCGAGCCGCCCATGCCATCGATCCAGCGTTCGTTGTGCGCCACGATGACGGGGAGGCTCCCAACGGCATCTCTGACGCGCTCGGCCTCGGCGCCGGTAACGACCACCACGGGCTCGGCGCCGGCATCGAGCGCGGTTTGCACCGCGTGGCCGAGCAGGGTCCCGCCGCGCCAGGCCAGCAGTTGCTTCGGCCGTCCCAGGCGTCGCGACGGCCCCGCAGCCAGGACCACCGCGGCGACGCGGTTCACGGCCGCCCGTGAATCGGGCCGCGGCGCTCGCGGAGCCTGCCGCCGGGCCGGGCGCTGAATGCGGCCCTGATTTCCGCGACGATGGCGAGCGCCACTTCTTCGGGCGACTCCGCGCCGATGTCGAGGCCCACCGGCGCGTGGAGTCGCTCGCGCGCAGCCGCGTCGGCCGCGATTCCCGCCGCGGCGAGGTCGGCCAGCAGCCGGTCGGTGCGCGTCCGCGGCCCCAGCAGGCCCACGTATCCGGCCCGCGTACCGGACCCGATGATCCGCTCCAGCAGGCCGCGGTCCCGCTCGTAGTTGTGGGTCATGAGGACCACGGCCAGGTGGCTTCCCGTCGCCTCGGGAAGCGGTTCGTCCTTCCGCACCAGAGTCGCGAGCCAGCCGGTTAACTCCGCGAGCTTCGCGAGGCAGTCCGCGTCGGGTCCGTCGCCGCACGCCACCACGTACGGCGGCGATACGATGCGGTCGACCAGCAGCGCCTCGGCGCTTCCCCGCGCCGGCGCGGTGCCGAAGGCGCCGACCTCGACCACTGCCAGCTCTTCGCTCACTCTCAGGCGTCGCAGCGCATCCCGCATCCAGCCGGGTGCGCCCGCGGGGCATGGCTCGAGGACCACGCGCAGCTGTGCGGCGCAGCCCATGCCGAGGCCCCAGGGCCCGTCGTCGCTGGTCAGGTCGTAGTCCACCACCTTGACGGCGCCGGCGTGCCTCACCGCCTCGGCGTGGGCCGCGAGGTCCTTCTCCAAGCAGCCGCCGCTGATAGCTCCGGCCAGCGAACCGTCAGGCATAACGATCAGCCGAGCGCCGGGCCGCCGGAACGAGCTGCCCACGGCACTCACCAGCGTGGCCAGCACCGGGACGCCACCGCTGGCGGCGCCGGCGTCGAGAGCGGCCGCGAGTCGTTCCAGCTCGGTCATGGGGTGGTGCGCCGCGACCGCGGCGTCAGTGGTGCTCGGCGGCAAGGCGTTCGAACACCTTGCCCTCGACGAACAGCCGGAACAGCTCGGGATCGAGCATACCTTCCTTCACCTCGGCGGACATGATGTCCAGCGCGCGCTGGAGCGGAACGGCGCGCTTGTAGGGACGGTCGGCGGCCGTGAGCGCGTCGAAGATGTCGGAGATCGTCATCATCCGGGTCTGGATCGGGATCTCCTGGGCCGTGACCCGGCGCGGATACCCGACGCCGTTCAGCTTCTCGTGGTGCCCGTAGGCGATGAGCGGGATCTGCGACAGTTCCTTGGTCCAGGGGATTTGGAGCAGGAACTTGTAGGTGTGCGTGACGTGGCTCTCGATCTCGAGTCGTTCGGCCTCGTCCAGGCTGCCCTTGCGAATGGTCAGGAACCGCACTTCGTCGTCCGTGAGCCACGCCTGCTCGACCCCGTCAATGTCGACGTAGCGCTTCTCGGCCAGCTGCAGCAGCTCCTCGAAGCTCCCCTCGGGGAGCACCGTGGGTTCGTTGGCGCTCAGCACGGTGTTGAGGAAGTGCTGGAGGCTTTCCAGCTCGCGGCGGTGCTCGTCATCCAGCTTCGCCAGGAACTCGTCGTAGTGTTCGCGCCCGTTATTCGCCAGGTACTCGGCCCGCTTCCGGTGATACTCGGCTTCCGCGGTGCGGCGGATGAACGCGTAGCGGCTCTTGATCAGCGCCAGGTCCGGCGGGTACAGCTTCTTGGCTTTGACCAGCACCTGCTCCCGCACTCCCACCTTGCCGAAGTCGTGCAGCAGCGCCGCATAACGTATTTCTTTGATCTGCTCCGGCGTGAACGAGACGTGCCGGTAGGCGCCGTCGCCGGCCCGGTCCACGGTCTCGGCCAGACCTACGGTCATCGTGGCGACGCGGCCCGAGTGTCCGAACGTGGTCGGATCGCGCTGCTCGATGGCGGTGACCGCGGCGGTGACGAAGCCCTCGAACAGATGCTCGATGTTCTGGTACAACAGCGAGTTCTCGATGGACACCGCGGCCTGTCCGGCCAGGGCGGTGACGATCTCGACCGTGTGGCGGGAAAA
>DATMBH010000195.1:0-2205 GCA_035559335.1 Gemmatimonadales bacterium | reverse complement strand
CGAGCTGGCCGCCGACTGGGCGGCGCGCACCCGCGCCTTCGGCGGGGCGGTGCAGCTGCAGCAGCGCCTGGAGGACTCGGGCGCGGCCGGCCTGCTCACGCTGTTCTGGTCCGGTGGCTGGGGCGTGAACAAGGTGATGAGCACCGCCGCCGAGCGAGTGCCGGCCTTCGACCTCTCGTGTGAGGACTACGGACTGCTGTACCGGCTCGCGACCAACCGGCAGGGCCCGCGCATCCGCGTCACGGCGGAAGCCCAGGGCGGAGCCGAGTCGCCAATGTTCAACGTGATCGCGGAGCTGCGCGGCAGCGAGCTGCCTGACGAATATGTAGTGCTCTCGGCGCACCTCGACTCGTGGCACTCCGCCTCCGGCGCCACCGACAACGGCACCGGCACAATCATGATGCTGGAAGCGATGCGAATCCTGCGCGCGACATATCCCCATCCGCGGCGCACTATCATCGTCGGGCACTGGGGCGGCGAAGAGCAGGGCCTCAACGGGTCCAACGCGTTCCTCACCGACCATCCCGAAGTGGTCGCCGGCCTGCAGGCCGCCTTCAATCAGGACAACGGCACCTGGCGCATCGAGCACCTCCAGGCCCAGGGCTTCAGCCGGGCCGGGGCGAACCTCGCGCGCTGGATCAGCCAGATCCCGGCCGAACTCACCGAGGGCATCCGGCTCGACTTTCCGGGGCAGCAGGAAAACCCCGGCAGCGACCATTCTTCCTTCATATGCCGTGGGATCCCCGGCTTCCGCCTCCAGTCACACTACGCCGAATACCGCCAGTACACCTGGCACACCAACCTGGACACGTTCGACAAGGTGGTACTGGACGACCTGATGAACAACGCTACGCTAGTCGCGATGCTGGCCTACGCGGCGAGCGAGGACCGCGAGCGTGTGCCGCGCGATCGCGCCCTACTGATCGGCCCCGGCGGGCAGCCGCGGGCATGGCCGACCTGCGGCCCAGTGCGGCGCAGATGAGAACAGATATCGGTCGCCGGTGGGACAGTTGTCAGTCCCACCGTCCCACTGTCCCACCGACAACCGTGAAAAGGAGCCCTCCGTGATCAACCGCTCCCTGCCCCTGCTCGCGCTGCTAATCGTCACCGCTGGCTCCGCGGCGCGAGCCCAAGACATGATGCCGGAGAGCTACCGCCAGGTACAGCTCAGCGCGTTGGAGCTCCAGCGCCGTACGCTGCTGGCGATGGCTGACTCGATGCCGGAGAATCTCTACCGCGACAAAGTCACTCCGGCACAGCGCGACTTCGCGCAGCAGATCCATCACGCCGCCGCGCCGTTCGCGGTCTTCGGCCCCCGGTTCATGGGCGCGCCGCCACCGACCGGCCTGCCAGACACCTCGGTCGCGCTCAATTCGCGCTCCGGGCTAAGAGCCTACATCAACGCGGTCTACGATTACGCCGCCAACCTGCTGCGCAGCCAAACCCAGGCCCAGCGCCACGAGACCGTGCGGTTCTTCGGGGGCCTGACTATCCCGCGCTGGCAGGTGTGGGACGAACTGCACCAACACACGTTCTGGACGGCGGGTCAGATAGTCGCGAACTTCCGCAAGCATGGCATGGCGCCACCGGCGTTCGGATTCTTCTGAGACGAGCTGGGGCGGAGGGGAGGTCGGAGGGCATGAGGGCAGGGGGCGGAGTATCCATCTCTCGCAACGGTGGCGCCAGCATGCTGCCCCGCCGTTGCGCCCTCCGGCCTGAGAACCGCTCTGCCCTCTGCCCACTGCCCTTTCTTGTCCTGGCTCTACTCGCTGCCTCCTGCCGCCGCGGCCCTGCTCCCGAGATCCGCATCGGCCTGCTCGCCACCCTGACCGGCACCTACGCTGCGGCTTCGGGCATCCCCACTCTGGAGGGCGCGCGCCTGGCGGTACAGGAAGCGGGCCCCATCCGCATTGATGGCGTACTGCATAACGTGGTGTTGGTGACGAAGGACTTCGAGGACCGGGCCGACGCCGCTGGTAGCGCCGCCCGCGCGCTCATCAACCAGGAGCAGGTGGTGGCAATCATCGGGCCGCAGTTCAGCCGTCACGCGGTTCCCGCCGCGGTGATCGCAGAGAACGCGGGCATACCGATGATCAGCCCGATGTCGTCGAATCCGGCCACCACCGCCGGCAAGAGCTACGTTTTCCGCCTGGCCTATCTCGACGAGTTCCAGGGTGAGGTGCTGGCGCGCGCCGCAGTGGAGGA
>DATMBH010000194.1:0-2035 GCA_035559335.1 Gemmatimonadales bacterium | reverse complement strand
TCCTCTCCTGGGCACCATGATCCGATCCGAACGACCCCCGCCAGCGCGGGGGTTTTTCGTTTCCGCGCCCGGAACGCGCCGACCCCGCCGGTAGAATCGCGGTTTCGCATTCCGGTTGCCCGCCGCACGATGAACGACACCGTCCGCCCCGCCTTCCACGGCTTCGAGCAGATCCCGCTGCGCGAGTATGCCGAGCGCGCCTATCTCGACTACTCGATGTACGTGGTGCTCGACCGCGCGCTGCCGTTCCTGGGCGACGGCCTGAAGCCGGTGCAGCGCCGGATCGTGTACGCGATGAGCGAGCTGGGGCTGAACGCGGCGGCCAAGCCGAAGAAGTCGGCGCGCACCGTGGGCGACGTGATCGGCAAGTACCACCCGCACGGCGATTCGGCCTGCTACGAGGCGCTGGTGCTGATGGCGCAGCCGTTCTCGTACCGCTATCCGCTGATCGAGGGCCAGGGCAACTTCGGCTCGCCGGACGATCCCAAGTCGTTCGCGGCGATGCGCTACACCGAGGCCAAGCTCACGCCCATCGCCGAGGTGCTGCTGGGCGAGCTGGAACAGGGCACGGTGGACTGGACGCCCAACTTCGACGGCACCCTGGAGGAGCCGAGCTGGCTGCCGGCGCGCCTGCCGCACCTGCTGCTCAACGGCACCACCGGCATCGCGGTGGGCATGGCCACCGACATCCCGCCGCACAACCTCAACGAAGTGGTCAGCGCCTGCGTGCGCCTGCTCGACGACCCCGACGCCAGCGTGCGCGAGCTGTGCGAGCACATCCGCGGCCCGGACTATCCGACCGCGGCCGAGATCATCACGCCGCCGGCCGACCTGGTGGCGATGTACGAAACCGGCAGCGGCAGCGTGCGCGCGCGCGCCACCTGGACACGGGAGGGCGCCAACATCGTGGTCACCGCCCTGCCCTACCAGGTCTCGCCGTCGAAGGTGATCGAGCAGATCGCGCAGCAGATGCGGGCAAAGAAGCTGCCCTGGCTGGAGGACATCCGCGACGAGTCCGACCACGTCAGCCCGGTGCGGGTGGTGCTGGTGCCGCGCAGCAACCGGGTGGACGCCGAGCAGCTGATGGGCCACCTGTTCGCCACCACCGACCTGGCGAAGAGCTACCGGGTCAACCTCAACGTGATCGGCCTGGACGGCAAGCCGCAGGTCAAGCACCTCAAAGCGCTGCTGTCGGAGTGGCTCACCTTCCGCACCGACACGGTGACGCGCCGGCTCCGGCACCGGCTGGACAAGGTCGAGCGGCGCCTGCACCTGCTCGAGGGCCTGCTGGTCGCGTTCCTGAACCTGGACGAGGTGATCCGCATCATCCGCACCGAGGACGAGCCCAGGCCGGTGCTGATGGCGCGCTTCGACCTCAGCGGGGAACAGGCCGACTACATCCTGGACACCAAGCTGAAGCAACTGGCACGGCTGGAGGAAATGAAGATCCGCGGCGAGCAGGACGAGCTCGCCCGGGAGCGCGAATCCATCCAGGCCACCCTGGCCAGCAAGGCGAAGCTGAAGAAGCTGGTCAAGGACGAACTGCTGGCCGACGCGAAGAGGTTCGGCGACGCGCGGATGTCGCCGCTGGTGGTGCGCGAAGCGGCGCAGGCGCTGGACGAGACCGAACTGGTGGCGAGCGAACCGCTGACCGTGGTGCTCAGCCAGAAGGGCTGGGTGCGCGCGGCCAAGGGCCACGACGTGGACGCCGCCGCGCTCGGCTACCGCGAGGGCGACGGCCTGCTCGCGGCGGTGAGGGGGCGCAGCACCTGGCAGGTGGCGTTCCTGGACTCCACCGGGCGCAGCTATTCCACCGCCGCGCACACCCTGCCCTCGGCGCGCGGCAACGGCGAGCCGCTCACCGGCCGCTTCTCGCCGCCGCCCGGGGCCGCGTTCCAGGCCCTGGCCACGGGCGAGAACGACACCCGCTTCGTGCTCGCCAGCAGCCACGGCTACGGCTTCGTCACCCGCTTCGAGAACCTCACCGGTCGCAACAAGGCCGGCAAGGCGATGCTGTCGCTCACGCCCGGCGCGC
>DATMBH010000193.1:0-2794 GCA_035559335.1 Gemmatimonadales bacterium | reverse complement strand
GGAACCGGACTCGGCGTTGGGAAACGCTTTTCGTTCGATCCATGGCGCAGCCGTGCCTGGGTCATCTGCCCCAGGTGTGCCCGTTGGAACCTCACGCCCTTCGACCAGCGCCTCGAGACCATAGCGGCCCTCGAGAAACTCGCGTCCACCGGACGGGTGGCTGCCACCACCGATCAGGTCGCGCTCATTCGGGTCGGACCTTGCGACGTCGTTAGGGTAGGCAAGCCTCCGCGCACCGAGTTCGCCTCATGGCGCTATGGAGAGCGCATCAAGGCCCGCGAGCGTGAGCGCCTCAAGGTCATTGTGCCGGTCTCGATTGTCGTGGTGGGAGGTATGGTCGCGTTCAACGCCGCCGTGGGCGGCTCGATGGGCGTCATGGTTGGCCAGGTGCCGGGCATGATCGAGGGCATCTACCGGTGGACGGCAGGCAACCGCACCGTGCGCCTAGTCGAACCTCCGATTTGCGCCAGCTGCGGCACCGTGATGAAGCTCAAGGCCAGACACCTGCTCCACGCCCGCCTGACGTACGGCACGCAAGCCGACCTCGCGCTGTTGGTCTCGTGTCCGCGGTGCGGAGACGTCGGAGCCCAGCTCGAGGGGCCCGACGCCGAGCAGGCGCTGCGAACCGGCCTGGTGTTCACGAACCTCAAGAAGGGCAAGAAGCTCAAGAAGCTCGCCGTCGAGGCGGCCAGCGCAGTAGACCACGCTGGCGGTCCACACGAACTGATCCGTGCTGAGGCCCGCCACGAGAGGAAGCTGGTGCAGCTCGCCGGCCCCCAGGCCCTGGCCCTCGAAATCGCGGTGGATGAACAGGCCGAGCTGCGCGAACTCGAGCGGCAGTGGCGGGAGGCAGAGGAGATCGCGAACATCGCCGATGGCCTGCTGGTTGACCCGGCCATCGAGCAGAAGCTGCGCGACCTGAAGGCCCGCCCGCGGCCGGAGCAGACCTAACGCGCCACCGGAGGAATCCCGGCCGCCCGATCGCGACGGGCTGTTTGGCCTCCCGCGAGCTGCGCCCTGCGCCTCGGTCGGCAAGGTGTTGCGAGGCGCCCCTGCGGGTGCGAAAACCCGGCCGCCTGATGTTTCAACCGTCTGGTTGATCGCGCCTAGTCCCGCGCACCGGGTGCCGCTATCTTGCTAGTCTTCATGGCATCCGTACCACTTCCGCTCGTCCAGATAACGGCGCGCCGTCCGGCTGCGCTTCAAACTGACACACCCCGCAAACCTGCCTGGCTGAAGGTAAAGGCCCCGGGTTCTCCGACGTTTGGAGAGGTGCGCAAGCTTCTCGCCGACCTCAGGCTCAACACCGTTTGCGAGGAGGCGCACTGCCCCAACATCGGTGAGTGCTGGGACCACCGCGCCGCCACGTTCATGATCCTGGGCGACGTGTGCACTCGGAACTGCGCCTACTGCGCGGTTGCGCACGGCACGCCCCAGCCACTCGATCCGGACGAACCGCGCCGCCTGGCCGCGGCGGTCGCCGCGATGCGAATGCGCCATATCGTCGTAACCTCGGTTGACCGGGACGACCTGCCTGACTGCGGCGCTGGTCAGTTCGCGGCTGTGGTGCGCCAGACTCGGCTTCGCAGCCCGAACACTTCGATCGAGCTGCTGATCCCGGACTTCAAGGGGAGCGAAGCGGCGCTGCGGATCGTGGTGGAGGCGAAGCCCGATATCCTCAACCACAACCTCGAGACCGTCCCACGGCTGTACCGCATCGCGCGGCCGGGTGGCCGCTATGACCGCGCCCTCGAACTGCTGGATCGCGCCAGGCAAATGGACTCCACGCTGCTGACCAAGAGCGGCCTCATGGTCGGACTCGGCGAGCAGTGGGACGAGCTGCTCTCCGCGATTCGCGATCTCCGTTCAGTCGGCACCCACATCCTCACGCTCGGCCAGTACCTGCGCCCATCGGCCGGCCATATGCCGGTTGCGCGCTACTACACGCCCGAGGAGTTCGGCGAGCTGAAGGACTTCGCCGAATCGATCGGGTTCCGCCACGTCGAGTCCGCGCCGCTGGTCCGCTCCAGCTACCATGCCTGGGAGCAGGCCGAGCGCGCCGGAGCCACCGCTTGAGCGCCCGGAGTAAGGAGAAGAAGGCCTCCCCTGCGGCTCCGGTTGAGCCCGCTTCCCAGCCCCTGGCCGGCGAGGACGCGGCAGACATGCGACGCCTGCTGCGCGACATGCTCCTCATACGGCGGTTCGAGGAGCGGGCGGGCGAGCAATATGCGCTCGGCAAGATCGGTGGCTTCTGCCATCTCTACATCGGCCAGGAGGCCGTAGCGGTGGGCGCCATGGCGGCGCTCGGCCCTAACGACCTGATCTTCTGCTCCTATCGCGATCACGGCCAGGCACTGGCGCGCGGCATCAGTTCGCGCGCGGTCATGGCCGAGTTGTTCGGAAAGGCCAGCGGCTGCTCGAAGGGCAAGGGCGGCTCGATGCACCTGTTCGACGCCTCGCTCGGATTCCTGGGCGGCCACGGGATCGTGGGCGGTCACATCCCGCTCACCGCGGGTGCTGCGTTCGCAATCAAGTATCGCGAGCAGAAGGACCGCGTCTCGGTTGGCTTCTTCGGAGAGGCCGCCGTGAACAACGGCGCCTTTCACGAGTCGCTCAACATGGCCGCGGTGTGGAAGCTGCCCGCAGTCTTCGTGTGCGAGAACAACCGCTACGGCATGGGCACGGCGCTGGAGCGCTCGGCCGCGCTGTACGACGTGTGGGCGCGCGCCTGCTCCTACGACATCCCTGCCGAAACGGTGGACGGCATGGACGTCATCGCGGTTCGTGACGCGGT
>DATMBH010000192.1:0-6174 GCA_035559335.1 Gemmatimonadales bacterium | reverse complement strand
CCACCTCGCCGTAGCTCGTCTCGCCAGTCCACACCCGGCGGATCCCGGATTCCCACAACGTGAGCATTCCGAATCGTCTTCCGGCCTCGATGAGACGCTCGGTAGAGGCGCCGCTCGAGATCATTTCGGCCACGGACCCGTCAACGGTGAGTATCTCCGCAACGGCAAACCGGCCGCGGTAGCCGGTGTAGGAGCAGAACGCGCAGCCCTTCGACTCACGAATCTCGACTTTCCGGTCGAACCGGCTGTGCGGCCGCGCATACGGCGGCAGCCTCTCCGGGTCGGAGGCGACGGCGCACTTGGGGCACAACTTCCGGAGCAAGCGCTGGGCCACGATGCCCTTCAGCGCGGCGGCCATCTTGTAAGGCTCGACACCTATGTCGGCAAGTCGCGCCACCGTGGAGGCGGCATCGTTGGTGTGAAGCGTGCTCATCACGAAGTGCCCCGACAGGGCGGCCTGCCAGGCGACCTGCGCCGTCTCCGCGTCCCTGATTTCGCCCAGCAGCACCACGTCGGGGTCCTGCCTCAGCACCGACCGAAGCGCGGCGGCGAAGGTGAAGCCCTGCTTCTCGCTCACCTGGATCTGGTTGACGCCGGGCAGCCGGTACTCCACTGGGTCTTCGACGGTCACCACGTTCACCCCGCTGGACCGGATCCGGTCCAGCGCCGCGTACAGGGTCGAGGTCTTGCCGCTGCCGGTGGGACCGGTCACGAGCACGATGCCGTCGCGGTTGTCCAGCAGGCATTCGAGCGCGCGCCGCTCGTCGTCCCACAGCCCGATCGCGTCGAGCTTGAGGTTGGTGGAGGCGGAGTCCAGCAGGCGGATGACCACTTTCTCGCCCAGGCGCGCGATCGGGACGCTGGAGATCCGCAGGTCCCACTCCTTGAGGTCCACCCGCGCCGCGGCCCGGCCGTCGTGCGGACGCAGCGGGTCCGAGACGTCCATCTTGCCCATCACCTTCACGCGGCGCACCACCGCGGCCGCCGTCGGATGCGGCACCTTCATGACCTCCCGCAACACGCCGTCCACGCGGTAGCGGATCGTGAGCCCCTGGTCGGTGGGCTCGAAGTGGATGTCGCTCGCGCGCTCACGCACTGCGTCGGCGATGGTCGCGTCCACCAGGCGAGCGGTCGGTGCCTCCACGGCCGTGTCAATCGGGACCGCGGTGAAGGTGGGCTCCTCGATGGTCTCGACCGTGGCGCTACCAAGTCCCTCCACCAGCCGCTCGATGTGCCGCTCGGGGCGGTAGATCTCGTCCAGGCGGCGCGCCAGAGCCCCGGGCAACGCATAGTGGAACTCGACCTGCCGGCTGGTCGCGAACGCGAGCGCCTGCTCGGCGTCGAGGTCCAGAGGGTTTGACGTCGCGAGCCGGATCACTCTGTCGCTGGCCGAAAGGGCCAGCACGCCGTGATGTCGCGCCACCGACTCGGCCACCAGATGCACCGCCGCCGGCTCGACCGCTCCAAGGTCCGCAACCGGCACTCGCGCCGCGCGCGCGAAAGCCTGCTGCGCGGTCTGGGAATCCAGCAGGCCACGCCTAACGACCTCTTCGGCTGCCCACTCGGCAGCCGACTGCCTTATCTCGCGCGCCGCCTCGGGGCCGATCAGCCCCTCGCGTTCGAGGTAGGCCAGCCCCCAGAGGTCGCGCGGGAAGCGCTGCGGGGCGGCGGATGAAGACGTTCGCTGAACCATGCCCTTAAGAAACCTGGACCTGCAGCAGACGTCAAACGCCGTTATGCTTCACCGGTGCGCGTACACGGCTTGATCATTCCCCCGGGAGACAAGTCCGTCTCCCACCGGGCCCTGCTGGTGGCGGCAATGACCGACGGCAGCTGCCGGCTGACGGGCGTCCTGGCCTCGCACGACACCCGGGCCACCGCGGCGGCGCTGCGGGCAATGGGCGTGCGCGTCAGCCAGCTCACCGGAACCCGCGCGGTAACCGTGCACGGCGGCGGACTGCGGCCGCTGCAGCCGCCGCGGAAGCCCATCAGCTGCCGCAATTCAGGTACGACGGCGCGGCTACTCATGGGGCTGGTGGCCGCACACCGCTTCCGCGTCCGGCTCACCGGCGACCGGTCGCTGAGCCGCCGTCCCATGGAGCGCGTGGCCTCCCCGCTGCGCACCATGGGCGCCCGGATCACGCTCGCCCCCGGCGGGAGGCTGCCCGCGGTGGTCGAGGGCGCCCCGCTGTCGCCGATCCGTTACGCCAGTCCGGTGCCCAGCGCCCAGCTCAAGACGGCGCTGATGCTCGCCGGTCTGGCCGGCGGCGTGCAGGTTACCGTGAACGAGCCCGTCATCTCGCGCGACCACACCGAGCGGCTGCTTGCGTTTCTCGGCGTGAGACTGCTGCGCGAGGGAACCGGCATCACCCTCGCCCCTCCTGCACGGCTGCCCGCTTTTGACGGCGCGGTCCCAGGTGACATCTCTTCCGCTGCGTATCTCGTGGGCGCCGCGGTACTAGCAGAGGAGGGCGAGCTCGCCGTGCAAGCCGTAGGGATCAACCCCACCCGCAGCGGTTTCCTGGACGCACTGGAGCGAATGGGAGCGCGCCTGGACTTCGAGGACCGCGACTCGACACTGGGCGAACCCGTGGCCACCATCGTGGCGCGACCGGCGCGGCTGCGCGCGATCGAGGTCGAGCCCCACGATGTGCCGCGCATGGTGGACGAGATCCCGCTGCTCGCCTGCCTGGCTGCACGGGCCGAAGGCACCAGCTGCTTCCGCGGGGTTGGCGAGCTGCGGGTGAAGGAGAGCGACCGGCTGGCGCTGATCGCCCGCAACCTCACATCCCTCGGCGTTAGAGCGCACAGCGAGAGCGACAACCTGTACGTGGAGGGGACGGACCGTCCGCTGAGGGGACGGGTCGTCACCGAAGCCGACCACCGCCTGGCGATGTCGTTCACGGTGCTGGGTACCGCGCCGGGCTGCCACATCGAGGTGGACAACTCCCGTTGTGTGGCTGTGTCCTATCCCGGTTTCCACGACGACCTGGCACGAGTGCTGTCATGAAACGAAGCAGGCCCGTAGTCGCAATTGACGGCCCGGCCGGGAGCGGCAAGAGCAGCACGGCGAAGGCGGTGGCCGCGGCGCTGGGATTCACGCACCTGGACTCGGGAGCTGTGTACAGGGCGGTGGCGCTGGCGCTGATGGAAGCGGAGCGCCAGAGGCACAGAGGGGCTGAAGCACAAGGGAATGGAAGCACGGAGGGCAGCAGGGCGGTGATGGCGGCCAAGCAGCGGGGGTTGGCGGCGAGCGCTGCGGCTGGGGGTTTCCGAGTCACGCTGGACGGCCGCGACGTCGAGCCGGCGATCCGCTCGCCAGAAGTGACGGCCAGCGTCTCACGCGTTGCGGCCCTGCCTGAGGTGCGCGAGTACGTCACCGCGCTGCTGCGCGAGGCGGCGGCCGAGGGCGGCGTGGTGATGGACGGTCGCGACATCGGGACGGTGGTCTTCCCCGACGCCGAGGTGAAGGTGTTCCTCGTGGCCGACCAGCTGGAGCGGGCGCGACGCCGCCTGGCCGAGCGAGGCGAGCCGACCGACGAGGAATCTGCCCGCCGCGAGGCCGCCAGGCTCGCGGAACGGGATGCCCGTGACTCCTCGCGCGAGGTCGCCCCGCTGGCCGCCGCCCCCGACGCTATCCACCTGGATACCACGTCCCTGTCATTCGCGGACCAGGTACAGGCGGTGGTCTCACTGGTTAATCGATATCTTGAGGCCCCTGAACTCTGACCTTGACCCCTGACGCCTGACTCCCGGAGCCCTCCCTAGCCCCTAGCGCCCAGCCCCTATTAAGTTTTCAGGTTCGCCCAGCCGGCCGGTCCGGCTGAATACCATTAACCCCTAACCGGCTCGCTGCCCCCAGCGGCGTGCCACCCGAGGTCTCGAAGTGCTCACCGAGAAGGCCCCCAGCCGAACCAAGTTGAATGTCCGTCCCGATCTCTACGAGGAGTCGTACACGCCCGAGCAGTACGAGCAGATGATGGCGATGTACGAGGGCACCCTCCAGCACATCGAGGAGGGAGAGATCGTCAAGTCGAAGGTCCTGCGCGTCACGGAGAACGCGGTGATCCTCGACGTGGGCTTCAAGTCCGAAGGCGCCGTGCCGATCGAGGAGTTCAAGGACGCCAAGTCGCTCAAGGAGGGCGACGAGGTCGAGGTGTTCCTCGAGCATTTGGAAGACAACGACGGCGCGGTGGTGCTGTCGAAGAAGAAGGCCGATTTCATGCGGGTGTGGGAGCGCATCCGCGTGGCCCACGAGAGCGACGAGCCCGTTGAAGGCACCCTGGTCAAGAAGATCAAGGGCGGCGTGGTCGTGGACCTAATGGGCGTGGACGCGTTCCTGCCCGGATCGCAGATCGCCCTGCGGCGGGTTCCGAATATCGACGAGCTGCTGGGCCAGTCGTTCCAGTTCAAGATCATTAAGCTCAACAAGCGCCGCCGCAATATCGTGGTGAGTCGCCGCGTGATCCTCGAGGCGGACCGCGCCACCAAGCGCGAGAAGCTCATGAAGGAGCTGGAAGCCGGCCAGATCAGGAAGGGCGTGGTCAAGAATATCACCGACTTCGGCGCCTTCATCGACTTGGGCGGAGTGGACGGACTGCTGCACATAACGGACATGTCGTACGGCCGCGTGTCGCACCCGAGCGAGATGGTCAAGCTCGGCCAGGAGATCGAGGTCAAGATCCTCGACATCGACTGGCAGCGTGAGCGGATTAGCCTGGGCCTCAAGCAGCTGCAGGCCTACCCGTGGCAGAACGTGGCGGCCAAGTACCCGGTCGGCACCAGGGTGCAGGGCAAGGTGGTCAGCATAACGAACTACGGCGCCTTCATCGAGTTGGAACCCGGGATCGAAGGGCTCGTCCACATCAGCGAGATGAGCTGGACCCGCAACGTGCGGCATCCCTCGAAGCTGGTGAGCATCGGCGAGACCATCGAGGCCGTGGTGCTGAAGGTGGACGAGAGCGAGGAGAAGATCTCCCTCGGCATGAAGCAGACCGAGCAGGATCCGTGGATGGTGCTGCCGCTCAAGTACCCGGTTGGCACCAGGCTCAGCGGCAAGGTGCGCAACCTGACCAGCTTCGGAGCGTTCGTCGAGATCGAGCCGGGCATAGACGGCCTGATCCACATCTCCGACATGAGCTGGACCAAGCGGGTGCAGCATCCCTCGGAGATAGTGAAGAAGGGCGACACGGTGGACGTCGTGATCCTCAATATCGACGCCGACAACAAGCGCATCTCGCTCGGTCTCAAGCAGGCCCAGGAGGACCCGTGGCTGGCCATCGGTGAGCGCTACCCGGTGGGCAAGGAGGTCAAGGGCCACGTCATCCGGATGATGGACAAGGGCGTGGTGGTGGACATCGGCAACGATCTCGAGGGATTCGTGCCGATCAGCCAGATGGCCTTCGCCGATATCCAGAACCCGGCCGACAAGGTGAAACTGGGCCAGCCGGCGGTGCTGAAGGTGCTGGAGGTGGACCCCATCCACCATCGCATCGTGCTCGCGGCCATGGAGTGGCCGGACGAGCCGCTGAAGGAAGTGCCGGTCTACCCGGTGATGGGGGATGCTGACACTGAGGAAGCGCGTGAAGTGACGGGTGATGTCTGATGGCTAAGGAGGATGGGTGATGGGGCGCCGCTGGCCCCATCACCCACCGCCCCTCGCCGTTACCTGCTCCAGATCAGTATCGCGCCGCACTCCGTGGTGCGCGTATCGAAGCGGCGCCCGGTGGATACCCGCATCGCCGAGCGGAACTCCGTGGGCACCTGCGAATTGCGGGAGTAGACCTCGACCGCGGCGATGTGACGGATCTGGACTACCTCGTCGATTCCGCTGGGTCCTACCGGGTACACGTCGCGCGCCTGGTTGCCGTCAATCCACACATCCATGACGCAGCGTCCGCCGTCGCCGTAGACCACGGCGAAGCGGCCCGTTACCCGCACCCGGATATCGCTCAGGCCCTCGAACAACTGGGACACCCGCTGCTCGCCGCGGCTCGCCAGGTCCTCGGGTCCGAAGAACACTCCGCGCGCGCGGCCGTCCCGCACCGCCTGCCAGCGGCGCGTGAACCCGACCGAGTCGAGCCGGGCCGTAACCGCGGCGCCTGAGGTGGCACCGCGGCCGCTCGGCGTGAGCGGGATGTCCACCTCGAAGACCGTGTCGACCGGAAAGCCGAC
>DATMBH010000191.1:0-4088 GCA_035559335.1 Gemmatimonadales bacterium | reverse complement strand
CGCCGCCGCATGGGAATCCCCTAAGTTCAAGCTCTTGCAGTTGTTGCGCTACGCTGGACACCATCCGGGCTGGCACCACGGGCCGCTGGTGCGGCCCGCTCGTCCGCGGCTGAAGCGGATCACGTTCCAGCAGGTTGTGGGAAAATGGCACTAATCGAATCGCGAGTACACCATCATTGCCTTGATGTCGATCGTCGTTCTCAGGGCAAGCCAGGAGGTGGACGCGTTGATGTGGAGTCCATGGGCACCCTCGAAGAAGCTATTTCCTTAACTTGCTAGAGACTGCTACGTGGTGCACAAATGTGGGCCGGTCTGGCCGGAAGGACAGAAAGTCCCCGATCTTCAGGGTCTTGCGGGTGTGCTGCCAGAGGGGCTCGCGCCGCTCTTCGGGTAGGGAGCTCTTGCGCGCAAGATCGTTGTTGGCTTCGGCTTCCGCCAACTCCTCGTCGATCAAAGCGATGCGCTCCTTTATTCGCGCAACGCTTGCCGATCGGGAACATCGCCGGCGGAACCCAGCGTGGGTGTGGTTTCGTCGCCGGCGAGCGCACTTCGTAGCGTTGCGGCGTGGATATCCTGACCCGGGTTCTGAAGAAGCTGCCGAATGCTAGGTTATCCCAACTGCATGGCTGACGCTCTTGCGGACGCAGTCGAACACGGCCAGCCAAGTCTACCATGGTTCCGGAAGGCGCCCCTTTCCCTCAGACACTCGTCGGCGAGTTCGCTAAGAGAAGCACCTTCTCCACCGGCTGGTGGAAGAAGGTGCTGGTCCACGATCGCCGAGCCGTGGAGGTGCGGGACGGATTACCAACCCCCCAGCGGTTCGAAGACTGTAACAAATGGCTCGGGGGAGGGGCTCGACAAAAAGGGGGCGCGAGTGCTGACTCGCGCCCCGTTCGCAGAGGTCTCTTCTCGGTAGGACGAAGGGCCAAATGGCCCTGAGGAACTCCCGAGGAGGGACTCGAACCCCCGACCCGCCGGTTAACAGCCGGCTGCTCTACCAGCTGAGCTACTCGGGAAAGCCCCGAAAATTAGACACGGAGCTGGTGGCAGGCCAGTGGCCATGTTCGCCCGGAAAGCTTCCCACGCCCCGTCTGTGGGTTTGGTTTCCTGCTCCCTATCTCAAGATGGAATACGCCAGTAACAGGGTGTTGAGCGCCGAGAGAACCAGCAGCCCGTCGTCCCGCGTAATGCTGCGGCGCGGCACCACTACCTGGTCGCCGGAGCGCACGCCCAGCTCGCGCAGGGTGGCGCTGGCGAGCGCGGCGGCCGCGAGCGACACCTGGTACTGCTGACCTTCCCGCACCAGCGTTATGCGATTCGGGTTCGCGGAGCGGCTCGGACCACCTGCCAGGGCGATCAGGTCGTACACGGTGAAAGTGGGATCGGCGCTGTAGAGACCCGGGCGCTGCACCTCGCCCAGGATGGCCAGCCGAAACAGCGGCGTGACGGCCACGAACGCCGTGGTGTACAACTGTCTGTACTGCTGCCTGATCCTGGCGCGCAGGTCCTGGACGGTCAGGTCGCGCACATTCAGCTCGGTGAACGGCAGCACCAGGTTGAAGTTCTCGTCTATCGGGTACTCGGCGGTGGACGATTCGCGGCCGAACACCTGCACCCGGATCACGTCGCCGGGTCGCACCGCGAGGGCGCCGGTGGTGTCGTTGCGGAACGGGTTGCCGCCGAGCGCTGCAGGAGGCGGAGTACGCCCTCCGCACGCCGCGGCGCTCACGGCCAGGACCAGGCAGCAGCTGATGGCGGTATGTCGCATATCGCACCAAGGTAAGGACGGTTCACTGGGGAGAGCAAATCGTGTGCCTGCCTGTCTCCCAGCCCCAACTCCTATCACCGCTCACGCATCAGGCCTGCCAGGTAACGGCCCGTAACCGACTCCGCGCACGCCGCCACGGCTTCGGGAGGGCCTTCCACCACCAGTTTGCCACCGTCGGGTCCGGCCCCCGGGCCGAGGTCAATGACCCAGTCGGCCTTCTTGATGACGTCCAGGTGGTGTTCGATGACCAGCACCGTGTTCCCGTGGTCCACCAGCCGGTCGAGCACGCCCAGCAGGACCCTGACGTCGTCGAGGTGGAGGCCGGTGGTGGGTTCGTCCAGGATGAACAGCTTGCGGCCGCGCTTCTTCCCCGAGGCGGCCAGCTCGCGCGCGATCTTGAGCCGCTGGGCCTCGCCGCCCGACAAGGTGGTTGCCGGTTGCCCGAGCCGCAGGTACCCGAGACCCACTTCCTTGAGGTACCACAGCGCACGCCCCAGCCGCTCCTGGTGGCGGAAGCGGACCAGCGCCTCCTCAACCGTGAGCTGTAGCACATCGGCGATGGAATAGCCCTTGATCTTCACGTCCAGCACTTCCCGCGCATAGCGGGTTCCGCCACAGGCCTCGCAGGGCACGAACACGTCGGCGAGGAACACCATCTCCACCTGCACGGCGCCGGCGCCGTCGCACACCTTACAGCGGCCGCGGCTGGCGACGTTGAAGGAGAAGATCGCCGGGTAGTAGCGGCGCGAGCGCGACAGCGGCTGCGAGGCGAACAGCTCGCGGATCTCGTCGAAGGCCTTGATGTAGGTGACCGGATTGGAGCGCGGTGTCCTGCCGATCGGCGACTGGTCCACCAGCACCACGCCGTCCAGCGCCTCGAGTCCGGTGATGCGCCTAACGCTACCAACCACCTCGCCCAGGTGTTCCTTGGCGCTGTGGCGTCCCTCGAAATGGCGTTCGAGCTGGCGGTACAGCACGTCGGTCACCAGCGTGGATTTCCCGGAGCCGGAGACGCCCGTGACGGCGGTCAGCGTGCCGAGCGGGATCCGCACGGACAGGTCGCGTAAGTTGTGGGCCGTGGCGCCCTCGACCGTCAGCCAGCGCGGCCCCGCCGCCCGCCTGACTGACGGGACCGCGATCCGACGCTCGCCGGCCAGGTAACTGCCGGTTAGAGTCGGCGCGCGGCGCAGCGCATCGAAGCTGCCCTCGAACACGACCTCGCCGCCCTTCTCCCCGGCGCCGGGTCCGAGTTCCACCAGCCAGTCCGCCGCGCGCATGGCGGCCGGGTCGTGCTCGACCGTCAGCACGGTGTTTCCACGGTCGGCCAGGCGCCGCAGCAGGTCCAGCAGGCGGTCGGTATCGCGCGGGTGCAGGCCGATGGTGGGCTCGTCCAGCACGTACAAGGTGTCGGTGAGCTTGCCGCCTAACGCGTTGGCGAGCTGGATGCGCTGGGCCTCGCCGCCCGAGAGCGTGCGGGTCTGGCGGTCGAGCGTGAGGTAGCCCAGGCCGACGTCGAGCAGCACTCGCAGCCGCGACCGCAGCTCCTCCAGCACCAGCCGCGCCACCGCCTGCTGATGAGGCGTGAGGTCTAGTTCCTCCACCCAGCGAGCCAGCTCGGCCACGGTGAGCGCCGCCGCCTCGCCGATGTTGCGCCCGCCAACCGTTACGGCCAGCGCCTCCGGGCGCAGCCGTCTGCCGCCGCATGCCGGACATTCCTGCGCCATCTGGTACTGCCTCAGGAACACCCGGACGTACTGCTTGTAGCGCTTGGTCTCCAGCGCGCGCAGAAACGGGAACACTCCGACGAACCGGCCCTTGCGGCCGTGCAGCAGCAGCCTGCGGTGATCGGGCTTGAGACTGCGCCAGGGAGCGTCGGTCGGGATTCCCAGCTCGCGGCAGGTGTTGCGCAGCAGCCGGCGGCGGGCCTCGTAACGCGGCTTGGTCCACGGATCGAGCGCGCCGCCGGCGATGGACCGGTCCGGGTCCGGGACGATGAGCCGCTCGTCGTACTCGAGCACCGCTCCGAACCCGTTGCATCCGGGGCACGCGCCACGGCCGTGATTGAAGGAGAACAGCGCCGGGGTCAGCACCGGGGCGGAAGTGCCGCACGCGAGGCAGCGCGGCGTCTGACTGAAGCGCCGTTCGGCGCCGTCCGAGCTGATGACGACGGCGACATTCTCGCCCTCGGCGAACGCGGTGGCCAGCGAGTCGGCGAGGCGCTCCGCGTCGCCCGGGTCGAGTCGGTCCACGATCACCAGCACGCCGGGGGTCGTCGCGAGATCCAGGTTGGGCGGGAGGGAATCGAGGCGGTAAGGCGGTT
>DATMBH010000190.1:0-5649 GCA_035559335.1 Gemmatimonadales bacterium | reverse complement strand
ACGCCGATCCGCGCGCCACGGGCTGGCACATCATCCAGTCCAAGATCGCGATCGGCTCCGGCGGCTTTCTCGGCAAAGGCTTCGGCCAGGGCTCCCAGAAGCGGCTGGGCTATCTGCCGGAGCAGCACACCGATTTCATCTTCCCGGTCGTGGGCGAGGAGCTTGGCTTCGTCGGAATCGCGGTTGCCTTGGCGCTGTTTCTGTTCCTGCTTGCAACGGTAGTCCGCATCGCGCGGCGGGCACCGGAGCCGTTCGGGTCTCTCGCCACTTTCGGCGTGGTTGGGATCCTGTTCACCCACATCTTCGAGAACGTCGGGATGACCGCGAACCTGATGCCGATCACCGGGATTCCGCTGCCGTTCTTCTCCTACGGCGGCTCGTTCCTAGTGAGCTGCATGATGGCGATTGGGTTCTGCATGAGGGTCGCGCATGAGGGCAAAGAGCTTGGCTATCGCGAGACGTGACAATGGCTTAGGCGCCGGGTCTGGCGCCCGGAGCCGGCGGCGGCCAGATTGTACCTCTTGCTCGGCTGCCCCCAGCTCGGGGCTCACTCGCAACCGCAGTCACCTATGGCTCAGATGGCCTGGTTCCGGAAGGATCGTAAGCCACGCACGTCCCAGCGCGAACGCCTGGAAATCCCGGCCGACGTGTGGGACAAGTGCGAGGAATGCGGCCACGTCGACGTCCGGGACAGCTTCGCCAGGGCCAACGAGGTGTGCCCGCGCTGCGGTCACCACCGGCGGGTGGACGCCACGACCTATGTCGCCCTGCTGACCGATGAGGGCTCCTGGCAGCCGCTGGACGAAAACCTGCGTTCGGTGGACGCGCTGCAGTTCGAGAACTACCCCGACCGGCTCGAGGCTTCGTACCGCAAGGCCGGCAAATCCGACGCGATCCTGACCGGTTCGGCTACCCTGGAGTCGATCCCGATTCACCTCGGCGTCATGAACTTCAAGTTCATGGGCGGCTCCATGGGTTCGGTGGTAGGCGAGAAGATCGCCCGGCTGGCGCGTCGCTCGGTGGAGAGCGCGAGGCCGCTGGTGATCGTCTCGGCCTCCGGCGGGGCGCGCATGCAGGAGGGCGTGCTCTCGCTAATGCAGCTGGCGAAGACCTCGGTGATGATCGCCCAGCTGCGAGAGAAGGGCGTGCCGTTCATCTCGATACTGACGAACCCCACCACTGGCGGCGTGTCGGCCTCCTACGCAATGCAGGGAGACGTGATTTTGGCCGAACCCGGAGCCGTGATCGGGTTCGCTGGCGCTCGGGTGATCAAGCAAACGATCGGGCAGGATCTGCCCGAGGGCTTCCAGACGGCTGAGTTCCTGCTGGAGCACGGGATGATCGACGCGGTGGTGCCGCGGGGTCAGCTGCGCCAGACTACGAGCCGGCTGATTCGCATGCTCTCCAACCAGCCTGCGCTGGTAGGGGAAGTTTGATCCGGAGTTTCGAGGACGCCTGTCGTTTCCTGTTTCCCAGACAAGCCGGCGGTATCAAGTGGGGCCTCGAAACGACCAGGTCCCTGCTCGCCGCGTTAGGCAATCCCGAGCGCCATTTCGCCACGGTGCACGTGGGAGGCACCAACGGGAAGGGCAGCACCGCGGCATTCCTGGCGGCGCTACTCCGGGCCGCGGGACACCGCGTGGGCCTCTACACCTCGCCCCACCTGGTTTCGTTCACCGAGCGGATGCAGGTCAACGGCGTGCCGGTCGCCGAGGAGGCGGTGGCGGCGTGGACGGCGCGGCTGGCCCCGCTCGCCGAGCAGACCGGGGCTTCCTTCTTCGAGATCACCACGGCGATCGCGTTCGCGGACTTCGCCTCACGCGGCGTCGAGATAGCGGTTATCGAGGTGGGCCTGGGGGGGCGGCTGGATGCCACCAACGTGATCACGCCTCTTGCGTGCGGCGTCACCCGGATCGCGCTCGAGCACACCGATTACCTGGGAAGCGACCTGGCGGCAATCGCCCGCGAGAAGGCGGGCATTGCCAAGCCGGGCGTGCCGTTCCTGACCACGGAACCCGACGAGCAGGTAGCGGCGGTGCTGGTCGAGGAGGCCGCCAAGCGCGGCGCCATTGCGCGACGGGTGCCGGTTTCGCTGGCCGACGGCTATAAGCTCGGCCTCGGCGGCCCGCACCAGAGGGCGAACGCTTCGCTGGCGCTGGCCTTGGGGCGCAGCCTCCCCGGGCAGTGGAGGCCAGAGGAGGAATGCGAGCGGGCCGCACTGGCCGCTGCGCGGCTGCCCGGCCGATTCGACCGGCGCGGCCCGTGGCTGTTCGACGTGGCCCACAACCCCGACGGGGTGCGGGCGCTGGTGGCCGCGCTGGAGGGTGAATCCGTGGCGCGGCCGCTGGTGGCGGTGGTGGCGGTACTAAAGGACAAGAACTGGCGCGAGATGCTCGATCTGTTAGGGAGCGCTGTTGATGAGCTGGTGCTGACCCGGGCCCCGAGTGCCCCGGCGCAGCGGGCGTGGGACCTGGAAGCGGTCGGAGGTTCGTGGTCGGGGGTCAAGGTTGAGATTCAGCCGGAGCTCCGGGATGCGCTGCAGCTGGCACGGAGTCGGGCGGCGACGGTGCTGGTCACCGGTTCGTTCCACACGGTCGGTGACGCGATGAGTATCCTAGGAATCGACCCGATCTAAGTTGTTCTGGGGCAGCGGCTTCCTGGTCCACGGCGGCCCCACTACATTGTGTCATGCGCTTCTCCGCACTGCCGGGGTTCAGAGACGTTTTTCCAGACGCCCTGGCGAGGCGGCGTCGCATCTTCAGTGCGTGGCGCATGGTGGCCGAGCGCTACGGCTTCCAGGAGTATGACGGACCTCCGCTGGAACCGCTCGAGCTGTACACGGCGAAGAGCGGGGAAGAGATCGCGGGCCAGCTCTACGAGTTCGAGGACAAGGGTGGGCGTCGCGTTGCGCTGCGTCCCGAGATGACGCCGACGCTGGCGCGCATGGTGGGCTCGCGCGCCGCGCAACTCAGGAAGCCGATCCGGTGGTACTCGATCCCCCAGCTGTTCCGCTATGAGAGGCAGCAGCGCGGGCGCCTGCGCGAGCATTTCCAGCTAAACGTGGACGTCATCGGCGAGCCGGGTCCGGCGGCCGACGCCGAGGTGATCGCCGTGGCGATCGACATCATGCGGGAGCTGGGGCTGGGGCCGGGAGACGTGCGGGTGCGGCTGTCGGACCGCCGGATTCTGGCGGACCTGCTTTCCGGGGACCTCGGAGTAAGGGAGGCGGAGCTCCCGGCGGTGCTTTCGGCGCTGGACCGCTGGGAGAAGTCGCGCGAGGCAGCTGCCGAGGCGATACGCGGCGTGCTCGGCGGCGACGCCGAGCGTTCGGGTGAAGTGCTGAAGCTGGTCGAAGAACTCGGCGCACCTGAGCCGTGGCTCGGGCGCGAGTCGGCCGGAGCGCTGCGCGAATGCCTGACGCATCTCGAGGCAATGGGCAAGCGCGAGTGGGTGGACGTGGATTTCCGGATCGTGCGCGGCCTGGCGTACTACACGGGGATCGTGTTCGAGCTGTTCGATGCGGGGCGGTCGCTGCGCGCGATCTGCGGCGGCGGGCGCTATGACAGCCTGATCAAGTCGTTCGGCGGTCCCGATCTGCCTTGCGTGGGTTTCGGGATGGGAGATGTGGTGCTGGGCGAGCTGCTGGCAGAGAAGGGTTTAGCCGCCGTGCGGCAGACAGCGGTGGATGTGTTCGTGGCGCTGGTTCGCGAGGAGGAGCGTGCGGAAGCGCTGAAGCTAGCCGCAAGGCTGCGGGACCGCGGCTCGCGGGTCGAGTACCCGCTTAGAAAGATGCAGCTGGGCAAGCAGCTGGAGCTGGCTAACGACCGGGGCGCGAAGTGGGTGGTGATCATCGGGCCTGACGAGATAGGGAGCGGGAAGGTCAGGGTGAGGCAGATGGGGACGGGAGTGGAAAGGGTGATGGAGATCGAAGCGATGATGGAGGAACTAGAGGCACAGAGGCGCAGTGGGGGGGACGGTGAGTAGCGGGATTACTCCGCGGGCGCAGGACTTTGCGGCCTGGTACAACGATGCCGTTATGCGTGCCGAGCTAGCGGACTACAGTCCGGTGCGCGGGTGCATGGTGATCAGGCCTAACGGCTATGCCATATGGGAGCTGATGCAGCGGGCGCTGGACGACATGTTCAAGGCGACCGGACATCGCAACGCCTACTTCCCGCTGTTCATCCCGGAGTCGTTCCTCCAGAAGGAAGCCGAGCACGTCGAGGGGTTCGCTCCCGAGGTGGCGGTGGTGACGCACGCCGGCGGGAAGGAGCTGGAGGAGCGGCTGGTGGTGCGGCCCACCAGCGAGACGATCATCTACGCCATGTACGCGAAGTGGATCCAGTCCTATCGCGATCTGCCGTTGCTGATCAACCAGTGGGCGAACATCGTGCGGTGGGAGCTACGCACGCGGCTGTTTCTGCGCACTACCGAGTTCCTGTGGCAGGAAGGGCATACTGCGCACGCCGACGAGGAGGACGCCGAGCGGGAGACGCTCCGGATGTTGGAGGTGTATCGCCGGTTCGCCGAGGAGTGGATGGCGATGCCAGTGATTACCGGTCGCAAGACCGAAAGCGAGAAGTTCGCGGGCGCGCTACGCACCTACGCCATCGAGGCGCTGATGCAGGACAATCGCGCGCTTCAGGCTGGAACCTCGCACAACCTGGGACAGAACTTCGCGAAGGCGTTCAATGTCCAGTACCAAACTGCTGCCGGCGGGCACGACTACGTGTGGAACACTTCGTGGGGCGTGAGCACCAGGCTGGTCGGCGGCCTGGTCATGACTCACGGGGACGACGTGGGCATCGTGGTGCCTCCGAAGCTGGCGCCGGTGCAGGTGGTCGTCGTCCCCATCTACCGCGGCGAGGACGAGCGTTCCCAGGTGCTGGAGGCGGGCGAGCGCGCCGTTGCGGTGCTCCGTGGGGTGGGCGTGAGGGTGGAGCTGGACTCGCGCGAGGGCATGAAGCCGGGAGCGAAGTACTATGAACACGAGGGCCGGGGTGTGCCGCTCCGCTTGGAGATCGGCCCGCGCGACCTTGCACAGGGACAGGTCATGGCGGCGCGTCGCACCGGCGGCGCGAAGCAGCCGGTGCCGGTGGCGGGTCTGGATAAGGAGATACCGGCGCTGCTGGACGCGGTCCAACGCTCGCTATACGACTCGGCGCGCGAACGGCGCGAAGCGAACTCGCGGCGCGGGATCACGAAGGCGGAGTTCGTGGAGATGATGGCCGGTCCGGGTGGTTTCGCCTACGGTGGCTTCTGCGGCTCGGGTTCCTGTGAGCAGCAGATCAAGAACGAGACGAAGGCCACGGTACGGGTTCTGCCTGACGAGCAGTTCAGGAGCCCACGCACCCCGGAAAAGTGCATGTGGTGCGGAGCGAAGTCGGTGGCCGAGGCGGTATGGGCGAAGGCGTACTGAGCCTGGACGGCGTTGCTCTAGCCCACCTGGCCGCGGCGGTGGGCACGCCGTACTACGCCTACAGCGCCTCGCGAATCCGGCGCAACACCCGCGCGCTGGACGAGGCGCTGGCGCCGGTGCCGCACCGGCTGTGCTACGCCGTGAAGGCGAACGGCAACCTGGCGGTGCTGCGCCTGATCAGGACGCTGGGCTGCGGCGCCGATATAGTGTCTCAGGGCGAGCTGCGGCGG
>DATMBH010000189.1:0-2991 GCA_035559335.1 Gemmatimonadales bacterium | reverse complement strand
CCCGCCGGCGCTTGACGCAGCCACATCTGACCGCACGTTTCACCCGTGCCGCTGCCGTCCCTGAATTCGTGGCTCGAGCTCGCCGCGCTCGCGGCCGCCGCCATCCTGGTCGTGGTGCTGGTGCTGCTGCGCCGGATGCTGGCCACGGCTCAGCACCCCATCCGGAGACTGGAGAGCACGCTCGATACCTTGCGGCAGAAGACCAGCGACCTCTCGGCGCGACTGGCGCATCTGGAGCGCTCCAGCCCCGCCGGTTCGCCGCTCGTCGGATCCATCTCCCGCAGGCTCGGGACCATCGAAGCCATCGCCGAGAGCATCGCCCGTGATGTCGAGCTGGCGCTCGGACAGGCCGAGCCGGCAGTGACCCGTGCCGTGCTCGAGCGCTCGCGCCACCGAGTGCGACGCATCGGATACCTCGCGGCCGGAGGCCGCGCTCGCGAGCACCAGACCTCCCTGCCCGCCATCTGGCCCCGGGTGCCCGCGCTGCTTGGCAACAGGCTCGCCAACCAGACCGTCAGGACCGCATTCGCTGACGACTGCCCGCCAGTCGTGGGCGCCGGCGAGGTGTGGGTGCAAATCCTCGCCGCCCTGGTCGAGAACGCCGCCGAGGCCGCTCCCGCCGGTGGTCTCATAACGGTGGGCGCAGAACCCGACGATTCGCGGCCCGGATTCGTTCGCGTCTGGGTGGAGGACCGCGGCCGCGGCATCGCGCCCGAGGTACTGCCCCACGTACTGGAACCGTTCTACACTTCGCGCGCGGCCACCGGTGCCGAAGGCCTGGGGCTCTCGATGGTGGCGGCCCTCGTCGAGGGGCTAGGCGGCTCGGTGGCGCTCTCGTCCAGGGTCGGCGATGGCACCCGCGTGAGCATGACGGTGCCGGAGGCGCGCGCCCCATCGCCACACTCCACGTTGCCCCGGCTCGCCGGCACCATCCTGGTCGCCGATGACGACGACGCCGTGCGCGAGCACATCGCGCGGTTCGCTCGCACAATCGGGCTGCAGGTAGTCGAGGCCGACAGCGGCTCAGCGGCTCGTGCCGCGCTCTCCGATCCGGCGCGCTATCGGGCTGCGGTTCTGGATGTAGTGATGCCGGGCACGCCGGTTGACGAGGTGGTCTCGCGCGTGCGCGAGGTCCGCGCCGACTTCCCCGTGCTCCTGGTTTCCGGCTATGATACGATCCACATGGTAGATGCGGTGCTGGCCCTGGGCGGCGTTAGGTTCCTCAAGAAACCGTTCACGATCGAGGAGTTCGCCGCCAGCCTGGAGGACCTATTCACGGTAGGAGAGTAGCTCGATGTCAGCGGATCACTCGGTCGAACGGTCGAGGTCGGTGAAGGCCGGCTTCGACCTGGCTGCCGATCGCGAAGAGCTGGAGCGATTGGTGGAGGCGCGCCAGGTTCCTGCGGGGCGAGCGGTCCGCCGGTTTCTCCAGGCGATCGGCAAGGGCGCGGTTGCCTTCTATGCCTACGTCAGCTTGGTTCCGGCGATCTTCGCTGGCAACATCTCGAGCGCCATCACACTCAGCGGCGCCGGGCTGTGGCGGAACATCGTCGTGCCCGCGGGAGTCGGAGTCATCGGGGCCTGCGCGCTGTGGCTGTATGAGCGGCGGCAACGCCGCCTGACGCGGGAGGAACAGGTGGCGAAGCTGCAACGAACGATCGCCGATTTAGTCGGACCGGGCTGGGTGCGGCGCACCATAGGGCGCGGCCTGCTGATGGGCCTCGGCATCGGCGTGCCAATGGGTGCGCTCGTAGCCTGGCTGTCGCCGATCGGTGATCGCCTGGGCGGCAGCGCCACGGCTACCTTCATGGCGTTCCAGCTTTTCACTATTGCGTGGACGGTTCCCGCTTCGTTCTGGATTCGGTGGACGGCGGTTGACGGCCTGGAGCGAGACCTGGAGCACCCGCTGACTTGAGTTGCAGGGCGCCCGGAGCGAGTTTTGGGGAGTACGGCACACACGGAGGACGTCATGTCCTATCCGAAGAAGCACCGCGGCCGTCGCAAGCAGGGCAGCCGAAGGCGGCGGCAGGCACGAAAGCGGCGGCACGGCCATTAGTACGGCTGCGCACCGCTTCACAAACGCCGGCCCTCCCCTAACAGCCCGCATAACGAGCTGAGTGAAGGACCGGCGCCGGGGCTGTGTTGCGCCATCACTCCAGCTATTCCCACGTAATCGGCTTCGACGATGCCCCGTTCGGCCCGGACCACCGGGGCGACGTTCCCGTTGTAGGCGCCGTATTTGCGGGCACCCGCCTGGAAGGCGTTCTGGTCGGCCGGGCGCGCCGCGACGGGGCAAACGCCACCGCCGCGATAGCCGCACTGGTGGAGCGCTCCCGGTTCCGGCGCCAGCTCCAGCTGGTGCTGCTCCAGGGAATTGCCCTCGCTGGCTTCAACGTGGTGGACCTCGAACTGCTCCACCAACTGCTGCGCGTGCCGGTGATGGCGGTGGTGCGCAGACGTCCACGACTCGATCGTGTGCGCTCCGCGCTGCTGGCGCGGGTCCCCGCCGGCGAGCGGAAGTGGAACATCATAGCGCGGCTTGCACCAGCGGAACCTCTCTGCGGGGTGTACGTGCAGCGGGTCGGCATCACTCCCCAGGATGCCGAGCGGGTTCTCAAGCGCCTGGCAATCCATAGCAGTATCCCCGAACCGCTGCGCACCGCCCATCTCATTGCCGGAGCGATTGCAACCGGACACAGTCGCGGACGCGTGTAGCGCGGACTGCACCGGCGCGTAGCTTTGTGCCCATGACTCGCGACCACCGGCCCACGATCGCCGCCTGGTGCATCTTCGACTGGGCCAACTCGAGTTTCACCACTCTGGTCGTCACGTTCATCTACTCCACCTATTTCACGAAGGCCATCGCTCCCGACGAGATAACCGGAACCGCGTGGTGGTCTCGTGCCGTCGCGATCTCGTCGCTGCTGGTCGTGGCGCTCTCGCCGGTCCTCGGCGCTGTGGCGGACGTGAGCGGCCTGCGGCGCCGGTTCC
>DATMBH010000188.1:0-3432 GCA_035559335.1 Gemmatimonadales bacterium | reverse complement strand
GGGAGCGACCGGTGGCGGGTCAGCGAACAACACGCCCCCGGGACGATTGACGCTGCCCATCAGCACATTCAGGCTGTGAACCGCCATGCCGGCCAGCAGGCCATCGGGCGCGAGCATCACGTCGGCACCGAGAACCGCGACGGAGGGCTGACGCTCCGCGAACAGTTTGGCCAGCGCCACAATGCGTTCGACGGGCACCCCGGTGACGGCTGACACTTCTTCGGTCCGGTAGCCGCGCAGCACCAGCGAACGGTAGCCCTCCACACCTGCCTGGTCTTCGAACCCCGAGACGTGGCGCTCGACGAAGCTCGCGTCGTACAGCTCTTCCTTGATCAGCACGTAGGCGATGCCCAGAGCCAGCGTCCCATACGTCCCGGGCCGTGTCCCGACCCACTCGTGCGCCCTCGCGGCGGTCCGCGAGAAGCGCGTGTCCACCTGCACGAAGCGCGGTCGCGGTGGCGCACCGTCTGCCGCTCCCGGTCGCCCGAAGGCGGTGAACGCCTGTAGCGGCGACCACCAGCTCTCGAACAGCGGCGCGCCGAACGACAGCACCAAACCGCTTCGCTCCAGGTCGTACCCCGGTCGTCGCGCGATCCCGTGCATCAGGGACATGACGGCATCGGCTCCATCGTGCGGCTCGTCCGCGATGTCGTTGGGCGACCCGAAGGCCCGCATGAACTGCTGCCAGAGGTCGCGCATCGTTCCTTCCGAGTACCCGCTCACAAGCGCGAGGCGCTCGGGGTGCCCAGCTTCACGCAGCGACCGCAGCCGATCGGTCAACACGGCCACAGCACGTTCCGTCGAGACGGGTTCCCACTGCCCGGATCCTCGCGGTCCCGCCCGCAGGAGCGGAGACGCCAAACGCTCCGGGTGGTAGAGGAGCTGGACGCCCGCGATCCCTCGCGGACACACCCCCCCCTGGCTCAAGGGGTGGAGCGGGTTCCCCATGATGCGAACGAGACGTCCATCCACGACGCGGCCGCGAATGCCACACCGCGCGGGACACAGGAGGCACGCCGAGTTGAGACGCGTCTCGAGACCGGGTTCCCAGCCGGCCGCAGCCACCTCCTCCGGAGTCCATTCCACGTCGGGGACGCCTTGCACGGCAACGAAAGCGGCGGCGCCGGCCGTGGCCATGAGGAATTCCCGACGCGTGTGTTTCATCGCCCAACTCCGATCACCGGTGGCACGCGACGCAGTCCACCGACTGTTGCCTCGCACGATGGCAGTCGAGGCAGTAGTCCATGTTCACTGATACGAGCGGGCGCGCCGGCGGGCGGGCGCTCTCTGCGATGGCGCCATGACACTCCCGACATTCGAGTTTTGCGATGCCCACGTGTCTGCGGTGGGTGTAGTTCACGTGCGGCGCCAGGCGGAACAGCTTGTTGAAGCGCAGCGGCTCGCCCCGCGTGAGGAGCTCGGTCAACCGCGCCGCCTCCGGAGATTCCCCCAGCACTGCCCGGTGGCAGACCGCACAAACGGTGGCATCCGGCAAGCCCGCGTGAGCGCCCGTGGTGACGTACGCGTGGCAGAACTCGCAGGCCAGCTGAAGGTCCTGGGTGTGCTTGCGATGGTTGAATGCCACTGGCTGCGGCACGGCAGGGCTGCGACTGACGAGCGCAAGCATCAGCACGGCAGCCATCAGCGGGGAGGCGATCAGGGCTGCGTGGCGCCATCGCACGGCCCCTTGGCTCCCGAGCCATTGCCCCAGACGCCCGGAGCCCGTGGGTACGCGGTGGGGCTTCACTCGGCCCCCCTACTTCGCCTCGGCGGCGAACTGCCCCACATACGCGACCAGCGACTTGACCTGGGCAGCCGAGAGCTGCTTGCCGAAGCCGGGCATCGGAGGCTTGCCGTTGGTAACCGCTGCACCGCTCGCTTGGAGCCAACGGGTACTCATGGGCCACCTCCGGACTGCAGATGAAGATCAGCATGCAGGACGGCCCAGCTTGAGCCCGAGGACATATTCCCGGTATGATGCCATTAGTAAGACATCCTCATAGATTTTCATCTCACTGCGGCTCTCGCCACGCTCCGCGAGGTTGCACGGCGTGGCGAGTTCGCACGATCCTGCGATCCGGTCTCAGCGGGCTGGCCGAAACTCGCTCGCCGCGCCCGACCTGCTGCGCCAGGCCCTCGAGCAAACGAGCGGGAACAAAACACGCGCGGCCGAACTCCTCTGCCTAACTCCGGCGACGTAGAGTAGCCCCGGTTTCCCCGGCACCCGAGCGCGTTTTCCCCCAATCCCTGGGCCTATTCACTCCCTCCGTAATCGGGCCCTTCGCGGCGACAACGGCGAAACAGAAAGCAACGCAGCGGTTTCGCAGGCGACGGCAGCATGGTACGTGGTATGCGATATCGCTCTGCGGGAGGCGCTGGTATCCCCAGCGGGAGCCTCCATGCGACGAATGCTTTGTATCGGAGGACTCGCGATGGCGTGCGGCGGACTTGCGCCAGTGGCACCGGTGGGGCCAACGCTGTCGCTGAGCAACCAAGGTGTAGGCCAGGTCGTACTCAGGGACCGCAGCGGGCGGCTCGCGACGGTGCTGCCGGGAGAGACGCGCTGTGTGACGCTGCGCCAAACCGAGACGCCCCAGGCTCTCGTCGTCACAAGCCAAGGTCGCTCCTACGAGACGCCGCTCTTCATTCCCGCCGCCGAGGCTGGCTGGCAGCTCGTGATCGGAACCGAGCCGCGCTACGACGTCATACGCCTGATCCCGTCAGAAGGGGCGTGCAACCCGTACGCGCGGCGAGGGAAAGCGAAGGTGACATCATGACCGGCAGTGCATGGCTGATCGGGGCCGCTGGGGCGTGGCTCGCGGCCAGCACGTTTCTGGGGGTCACTCTGCGAGAGCATGCCTGGGCCGAGCTCGGGGTCGGGATGCTCGCGGGAGTCCTTGGGCTCAGGATCGCGCGCGCGGGATCGACATGCGGCTGGATCGCTGCCGCGCTCGGCGCCTGGCTGGTCGCCGGAGCGGTGGTTCCGGCGTTCAGGCTCGGCGTTGACGTGGCTTGGTACCGTGGCGTCATAGGCGCGGGGCTCGTCGCTGCCGGGTTCATTGGAGTCAGCGGCGGGAGTCCCGTGACGACCATGCACCTGTTCCCGCGGCTCCCGAGCCCGCGAGGGAAGTAGGCGCTGGACCGGAAGCCATGCGTTGGTCGTTCCTGCTTCCGGCCGTCCTCGCTGTGGGTCCGGTAGCGGGTGCCCACGCCCAGTACTTCGGCCAGAACAAGGTGCAATACCATCGGCTCAACTTCTCCGTCGTCCAGACTGAGCATTTCGACGTCTACTTCCACGCCGCAGAGCGCGACGCCGCGCTTGCCGCGGCGCGCATGGCGGAGCGGGCCTACGCACGGCTGTCGCGCCTGTTGAATCACGAGTACCGCGAGCGCCAGCCCATCATTCTGTACGCCTCGCATGCGGAGTTCCAG
>DATMBH010000187.1:0-12054 GCA_035559335.1 Gemmatimonadales bacterium | reverse complement strand
GGCCCGCCGGCTCCAGAAGATCGCCACTGCGCAGGGCCTTGGCACCGCGCGCGTCGGCATCGCGGACGCGGCTATCACAGCGTACGCCGCGACGTATTCCCGAGGCGCCAGGGCACCGTGGCACCGTGGAACCATTGTACCCTCGGGCCGTGACGCCGAGTTCCTCGCCCCGTTCTCACTCACGCTACTCCAACTGGACGAGGACCTCACCGACACCTTCGCCGCCCTCGGCCTGACGAAGCTCGGGCAACTCGCCGCGCTCGACGCCGATGAGGTCGAATCACGCTTCGGCCCCGCGGGGCTCGCCGCGCACCGGCTCGCCCGCGGCATTGACTCGCGCGGCCCATCCACACCGCGCGATGACGACCTGCCGGCCATCGAGTGCGACCTCGGCGGGCCGGTCGAAACCAGCGAGCCGATCCTGTTTGTGCTCAAGGGCGCACTTGCGTCACTCGGATCGGCGCTGCGTACCCGCGGGCTCGCGGCACGCGAACTCACTCTCGAACTCTCCCTCGACGATGGCTCGCGGGCCGAGCGCGTGATTCGTCCGGCGCGTTCCAGCTCCCACGAAGGTGCCCTACTCGGCCACGCGCGCGCCGCGCTCGAGGACTGGCACCTGGGCTCACCGGTCCTCGCGCTCCGGCTGCGCGCCACTCTCACCGTACCCGCCTCGGGCGAACAGGGTGATTTGCTGGTGCCGCGCTGGGCCGACCCGTCGGCTCTCGCCGCCGCTTTCGACAGGATCCGCGCGAAGGAGGGCGGCGACGCGGTCGCCAGGCCGCAACAGCTCGATGCGCACCTGGCGGAAGACCAGGCGGTATGGCGGGACAGCGGAGAGGCGGTAAGTGAGCGCAACTCGCCGGCCGCCGCCCGCGCACGCAGCTCCCTTTCCGCCTTACCGCCCTACCATCTTACCGCCTCGCTCCGTCTCCTCCCCGAGCCCGCACCCATCCGCGTCCGCCTCGGCCGCGCCGGCCTCGAGGCCCTTCGCCACGGCAGCGCCTGGCACGACGTCACCGCGTGGGCCGGCCCCGAACGACTCTCGCCGCGCTGGTGGCAGAGCGACGACGATTCGCGCGACTACTACACAGTCCGCGATCGCGGTGGCGCGCTGTGGATCGTGTACCGGCGGGTAAAGCGGCGCGACTGGTTTCTGGAAGGCTGGTGGGACTGATGAAGCCTGATAGCAGAGGCACAGAGCCACAGAGGCGCGGAAACCACGGCGACTATGTGGAACTGCATTGCCATTCGGGGTTTTCGCTGCTCGACGGAGCGTCGAACCCTGAGGCGCTCATCCAGCGCGCCGCGAAGCTCGGCATGCGCGCCATCGCGCTCACCGATCACGACGATCTCGGCGGCGCGGTACGCTGGGCCGAGGCGGGACGCGAGCATGGAGTCGAGGCGATCGTCGGGCTGGAGGTGACGATCGGTGGGACGGAACATCTGTCCCACCGTCCCACTGTCCCACTGTCCCACCTGACTCTACTCGCCACTGACGCCACCGGCTACGCCAACCTATCGCGCCTCGTCACCCTCGGCAGAAGCCCCGCCGACCCGTCGCGTGCTCACGAGCAGCGCGGTGAGCCGCGCGTCACCTGGAGTCAAATCGAGCGCCACGCCGCCGGACTATTCTGCCTGACCGGCTGCCCGTTCGGCGAGATACCGCGGCTGCTGGCACACGACAACGAGCGCGACGCTCGCGCACGAATCGGCTGGCTCGCCGAGGTATTCGGCGGACGCGTGGCGGTCGAGTGCTGGGACCACATGCTGGCGAGCGAGCGCGCCGTGGTACCGAAGCTGATTTCTCTGGCCTCCGCACTCGACGTTCCGTGGGTCGTCACCAACGACGTTCACTACGCCGCTCGGCGAGGCCGCCTGATACACGACGTACTCACCTGCCTGCGCCACGGCACCACGCTTGATGCCGCGGGAACGCTGCTCAGACCTAACGGCGAGTGGTACCTCAAGCACCCGGCACGAATGGCGTATCACTGGCGTCACTACCCGGAGGCCATCGCCGCCACGCGCGAGATCGCGGAACGGTGTGCCTTCCGGATGGGGCAGCTCAGGCCCGCGCTTCCTGCCTTTCCGCTCCCGCCCGGCGTTTCCGCCGATGAGTATCTCGCTTCGCTCGTGGCCGCTGGCGCACGCGAGCGCTACGGCGACCGGCTCACCGAGCGACATCGCCGCCAGATCCGCCACGAGCTGGACGTAATCAGGCGGCTCGACCTCGCCGACTACTTCCTGATCGTCTGGGACATCGTGCGCGAGGCCAACCGGCTCGGTGTGCTGGCCCAGGGCCGGGGTTCGGCGGCGAATTCCGCCGTCTGCTACTGCCTCGGCATTACGGCGATTGACCCGATAGGCATGGAACTGCTATTCGAGCGGTTTCTCTCCGAGGAACGCCGCGAGGCGCCGGACATTGACATTGACTTCGCGCACCGTGACCGGGAGCAGATCATCCAGTACGTGTACCGCCGCTACGGCCGCGACCACGCGGCCATGGTGTGCGAGACCATCACCTACCGCGGCCGCGCGGCGGTTCGCGACGCCGCCCGGGTGCTGGGCTTTTCGGTACAACAGGCCGACCGGCTGGCCGATGAGGCCGACCGCTCGGGTGCACGCGAGACCGCCGACCACCTCGCCGAGAACGGCGCCGCCGCCGCCGGTCTCGATCCAGCGGACCGGCGGGTGGCCATGCTCGCCGACGTGGTGCGCGGTCTGCACCAGCTGCCGCGCCACCGCTCGATTCACGTGGGTGGGTTTGTGCTCTCGCGCCGGCCGCTGGCCGAGGTCGTGCCCATCGAGCCCGCCTCGATGCCAGGGCGCACGGTGATCCAGTGGGACAAGGACGATCTTGACCCCGTTGGGCTCATCAAGATTGACCTGCTCGGTCTCGGCATGCTCACACTGCTCCAGGACGCCGCGGTGCTGCTGCGCACTACGCGCGGCATTGGGTTCGATCTCGCGAAGCTGCCGATGGACGATCCGGCCGTGTACGACATGATCTGCAAGGCGGACACCATCGGGGTCTTCCAGATCGAGTCGCGCGCCCAGATGAACACCCTGCCGCGCCTCGCGCCGCGGAAGTTCTACGACCTGGTGATCGAGGTTGCCCTCATCCGCCCGGGGCCGATCCAGGGCGAAATGGTCCATCCCTACCTGCGCCGCCGCGCCGGTGAAGAGCCAGTCTCGTATCCGCACCCCTCGCTGGAGCCGATACTCGAGCGCACGCTCGGCGTGCCGCTGTTTCAGGAGCAGGGAATGCAGGTTGCGATCGCCGCTGCGGGATTCAGTCCCGGTGAGGCCGACGAGCTGCGCCGTGCCATGGGGCACAAACGGTCGCACGAACGCATGCAGAAGATCTGCTCCAAGCTGGTCGAGGGAATGACCAGGAACGGCATTGATCCCGACACCGCGCGGCGGATCTTCAACCAGATCTCTGCGTTCGCTGACTACGGCTTTCCGGAGAGCCACGCCGCTAGCTTCGCGCTGCTGGTTTACGCTTCAGCATACCTCAAGCACTACTATCCGACCGAGTTCGCCTGCGCCCTGCTCAACGCCCAGCCGATGGGCTTTTACCACCCCGGCACGATAGTTGAGGACGCGCGCCGCCATGGCGTGGAAGTGCGCGGGGTGGACGTGATGCACAGCGAGTGGAACTGCACGGTGGACAGTGAGACAGTGGGACAGTGGGACAGTGGGGCAGTGGGGCAGTGGGACAGTGGGATGGCAAAGGCACCAACGCCCCCGTCCCACCGTCCCACCGTCCCACCGTCCCCCGCTCTCCGCATCGGCCTGCGCTACGTGAAGGGCCTGGGCGACAGGGCGCGCGAGCGCCTCGAGCCGCTGCTGGCGAACGGGCGGCCGCGCACCCTCGAGGACTGGGCACGTCGCAGCGGGCTCAGCATCACTCAGTTGCGCGCACTCGCCGAGGCCGGCGCGTTCGACTCGTTATGGCCCAACCGCCGTTCCGCCCTGTGGGAGTTGCTCAAGCACGCTCGCGGCGCCGCCGGCCCACTCGCACCGGTGCCGCCTGACCGGCGAGCGGCGCCGGTTCCCGCCCTGACGCCCGCCGAACTGACGGAAGCCGATTATCGCATAACGGGATTGTCACCGGCCGGACATCCCACTCGCCACCTGAGACCCGTGCTGGACCGGATGAAGGTGGTCCCCGCCGACCGGCTCGCCACGCACCGTAACGGCGACTGGGTCGCCGTGGGCGGGTTGGTGATCTGCCGCCAGCGTCCCGGCACCGCCAAGGGGTTCTGCTTCGTGACCCTGGAGGACGAGACCGGCCTGGTGAACGTGGTCATTACACCCCAGCTGTTCGAGGCCCACCGGCGCCTCATCGTGCATTCACCGCTGCTGGTTGTTGAGGGCTTCCTTCAGGAGGAGCAGGGAGTGCTGAACGTGAGGGCCCGGAAGTTCACAACGCTTGAAGCGACGGCCGGGGCCGAGCACGCCGGGTCGCATGATTTCCACTGAAGTCAGGAACCAGGGAACAGCAGGCGCTAGACGCTGATCCCGGCAGTGCGGAACAGCAGGCTGATCACCTCGCCCACCTTGTTGTTAGGCGTGGAGGCGCCCGCGGTGACCCCGATCACCAGGGGCAGCTGCGGCAACCACTCGGACAGAGTCACGCCTTCGTGTGTGCCGGCCGGCTTGTGGCGGATAGTGCGCGCCTCAGGGTCGATGTCGTCCGAATCCTGGACGTGGAAAGTAAGCACGCGCTCAGCGCACAGTGCCGCGAGGTGGTTGGTGTTGCTGGAGTTGTAGCCCCCAATCACCACAGCCAGGTCCACACCTTCGTCGAGCATCTTTACCACGGCATCCTGGCGGTCCTGGGTCGCCGAGCAGATGGTGTCGAAACTGCGAAACCGCGCCCCGGCCTCCTCCTCGCCCCAGCGGGCCACCATCGATTTCCGCACCTCGGCGGCGATCGCCAGTGACTCGCTCGAGAGCATCGTCGTCTGGTTCGCGACGCCGATGCGCTGTAGGTCGCGGGCGAAATCGAAATCAGGTGAGCATGCCTTGGCGAACCGCTCCCGCAGCCCCCCGTCGGCGCCCGATTCGATATAGTCGCACACCAGTCGTGTCTCGGTCATATCGCGAACAACTATGTACTTCCCGCCGGGGTACTTCGTAACCTGCGACGCCGTGGCCTTGGTTTCCTCGTGGAAGTACTTGCCGTGTATCAAGGCCGTGAAGCCGTCGCGCGCATAGCTCTCGACGCGCTTCCACACGTTGAGCACGGAACCGCACGTGGTGTCCACCAGCACACAGCCCAGGGAGCGCAGGTGGTCGAAGTCCTCCTTCGTCACCCCAAAGGCAGGCAGAATCACCACGTCCTCCGCCGACACACCAGAGAAGTCGAAAACCCCGTCTGGGCTGCGCGACAGAATCACGATGCCCATGGACGCGAGCTTGGCGTTCACATGCGGGTTGTGAATGATCTCGCCGACTAGGTAGATCCGCCGTCCCGGAAACTTGGTGCGCGCCTCGTACGCATATTCGACAGCCCGGTCCACACCGTAGCAAAAGCCGAACTCACGCGCGAGCTTGACCGTGAGACCACCTCGCGTCAGCGAGTAGCCGTTTGCCTTGATCTCGTCCACCAGGCCGCTGTGATAGTCCTCCGTCAGCGTGCCCTGGATCGCGTCCTTGAGCCCGAAGCCCTTGCGGAAGTAGGTCTGGTCGCTCATCCGATCCGGGAATCTAGCCCCCCACACTCGGCTTTCCCACTCCGGCGCCTGAGCGCCCAGCCAGCTCGGCCACCTCAGCGGCGATCGACTCCGGAGGAACCGACGCGACAGTCACGGCGGCGAGCGCCCTGTGGCCGGGCCCGAGCGGACGGAAGTTCGCCACGTGTACCGGACTGCCCACCGACACCGTGGCCGTCCCCACGGCGTCCGCGAGATGAAGGGGCCCGCTGTAGCCACTCACGTAGACGGACAGGCGGGCCAGCAGTGCGCCCAGAGTGGCGAAGTCGAGCGGCGGCGCCACGCGGACCCCGTCAACCGCGGCTGCAATCCGGCGGGCCTCCACCAGCTCCGGTCCGAAACCGAACATCACCGGCCTCATCCCTCCAGCTGACACGAGCCTGCATAACGTGACAAGGGCCGCTTCCGGAAGCGCCCGCTGCCGATGACGGGACCCTGACCGGCTGGGCACGGCAATTCCGACAGCGACCTCATGTTCCGGAATCTCCAGCGCCCGCCAGGCCGCCTCTGCTCTTCGCGCCGACTCCCGCGGCAGCTCGACGATCGGACGCGGTTCGGGCCAGTGCACCGACAGCCGCGCCGCGGCGCGCCAGCAACGTCGCACATGGTGCTGGTCGCTGTCGACCAACACGGTGTTGAACGCCGGAAGCGCCGGCGTGGCATTGACCACGACACGAACCGGAGCATTGCTGAGCGCACACAGCCACGCGCCTGAGAACACCTCCGACCGGAGCGCCACCGCCACGTCGAAGCGCTGTCGGGGCACCCACGTCGTGAGCCTCGCCCATGAACCTGGGTCGCGGGAGAACTCGACCGGGGCGCGCCTTACGTAGGGCATGAGTCCTGCGACGGCGCGGTTCCTTCTACCGCCTAGCAACACGATGTCCGCCTCGGGCCACAGCCTCCGGAATGCCGCCACTAGCGGCGTCGTGGCAAGCAGATCGCCGATGCGATCGGTACGCACCAGCAGCACTCGAGCTGGCCTCAGCTCCACCAGCTCATCCGGCGTGCGCGGCGCGCGGTCGAGTCCGGCCGCGACCAAACCCGCACCAGCCTCGATGATCGTGTCCTTGACGGCCCTCCTGAGCCGCTTCATTCGTACCGGGCCGGTCCGTGCCGGGGCCAGCGGCGAAGCAGCCCGTGGACCAGTCCCCTCAGCACCGCCCGGCTCACGTCTGCCGAGCCGCGCAGCAGGGCGCCGAGGGCGCGGTTGGTCTCGTCCAGAAGCACCCATGCGGTCGCGGCCAGACGGCGCGGCCACGCTAGGTTGCGTCTGGCGAACCAGAGCCGGTTGCGCGATGCCAGGTACGCCGTGCCTGGGCTCACCCTCCGGCTGCCCGCGGTCGCCGAGACTTTGTGGTACACCACGGAGTCGGGCACATGGACCAGGCGATAGCCCGCCGCACGGAGCCTGGCCGAGAATTCAACGTCCTCCTGGTACAGGAAGTAGCACTCAGGCATCCCGCCTGCTACGTCGTAGGAGTCGCGTCGGACCACCATGTAACAGCCCGTGCAAAAGGTGATATCCCTGACGCGGTCCGGGGGCAGGTGCAGGTGGCGGCCCCTGCTCTGCAGCCACACGAGCTCGCCTCCGGCAAACCACACACCCTCGCGGGGCGGTGCGTAGCGGATGGTTCCGCCTGCGAGACCAACGGTCTTGTCTGCGTCCAGCACGGCAAGCACAGGACCGAGAAACCCGGGATCCACTGTGGCGTCGTTGTTGATCAGCACTACATATGAGGCGGAGCGGCCAAGGGCGCGCACTCCCACGTTGACGCCACCGCCGAATCCGTGGTTTGCCGTGGCCTCGATGATGAGCAGTCGCGCGCCGCCCGCACTCCGACCGCCGCCGGCTTCGCTAAGCCTAGCCGCAGCAACGCCGGAGCCAAGGGCCCATTCCTCGAGTCTCGCAACCGAATCGTCCCCCGAAGCATTGTCCACCACCACCAGCAGCCCCGGGGCCGGGTCCGCTGCCAGCAGCGACTCGAGGGCCTCGATGGTATCGCCGGCACCGCGGTAGTTCACGAGAACCACCGCCACGTCCTCGCGCACCGCGCGCGCGGTCTTGTCCGAGTACGGCGGCACGCTCATCCTTCCTCCGATTCCGGAAGGTCGGAGACATGTTCGAACGCTACTATACGCTGTTGCGCCGCGAGGTCGCCGGGTACGGCAGCCTGCTCGATGTCGGCTGCGGGTTCCACTCGCCCGTGAGGCGCTTCAGGGACGCGGTCCCGGTGCGGGTGGGCATCGACGGCTTCCGGCCCGCCATAGAGGCGAGCCGCGCCGCCGGCATCCACACGGACTACGTGGAGGCCGACGTGCGATCCCTCAGACAGCACTTCCCCCCTCGAAGCTTCGATGTCGTGCTGGCATCCGATCTGATAGAGCACCTCACCAAGGAAGACGGCCTCGCGCTGCTTGCCGCCATGGAGCAGATCGCGCGTCACAAGGTAATAGTTTTCACGCCTAACGGATTCGTGCCGCAGACGGCCTATCAGAGCAACGAGCTCCAGGAGCACCTCTCGGGCTGGGAACCGGGTGAAATGCGGCTGCTCGGCTATCGCGTGGTAGGAGTCAACGGCTGGAAGCCTATATTCGGCGAGCGGGCCCAGATCCGCTGGAGGCCAAAATGGGTGGGTAGGCTTGCCGCAGCCCTTTCCAGGCCGATCATCTACCGCCGCCCCGAACTCGCGTTCCAGATCCTGTGCGTAAAGACGGTCGGACCCGCTGATCTCTAGCCCCGCAGGAACAGCCCGCTCCACAGCCAGTTCACGATGCCGTGGGTCAACGCCGCCGCCGCCAGCCGACCCGTCGTACGATACACCCAGCCGTAACCCAGTCCGGCGGTTGTCGCCAGTAAGGCTAGCCGCCAGTTCAGTCCCGCCAGCTCGGTTCGTTGCAGCTCGGTCAGCCCGGTCTCGCGGCCGATGTGGGCCAGCCCGAACAACACCGATGCCGCGATCCAGCCGCGGCCCGCTCCGAACCTGCGCCCCAGGCCCTCCTGGATCAGACCGCGGAACAGCATCTCCTCCGGAAGCCCGATGAACACCGCATAGGACAGCAAGCGCAGGACAGCGGCATCCAGCGAGCCTAACCGCGGCTCCCACACCACAAATCCGGCCACTGCGCCGAGCGGCAAAGCCACAACCACGATCGCGGCAACCCCGATCAACGCCGCAACGATGTCCTTGCGCGACAGCGCCAGGCGGAGGTTGAACGTGGGGAGCGGCCGCGCGGAGTTGAACAGAAACGCCGCCAGGGCCACGGCAGAGAAAAACGTGAAGCCGATTCGCGGACCGCTGGGGACCGCGAGCCTGAGCGATCGATCCCACGCCGCTGCAGCAGCTCCAATCAGCACCGCGCACGCGAGCAACTGCCAGGCGGCCGGTTCCTTTGGTCCTGTTCCCGCCACCACAACGGCGGCCGCCACGGCGACCGGCCAGGCAACCAGTCGCGCCGTCGGAACGTCGCCCGCAACAATCGCCCCCGACAGGCCGGCAGCAAGTACGAAAGCCGGTATGATGAAGCGCCAGACCGGGTCGGCTGCGACCAGCTCTCGGAGGTGCCCGGCGACAGCCGGCACGAGCACAGCGAACATCAGTGCCGCCCCGCCCCAGGCAGTCCACGCGGCTGCCGTGGCATTGCCCGCGGCCGAGCGCCCCAGCAGCAGTAGGCCGACCGCGCCAGCTACGACCGCGACCCAGTCGTCCCGCGTCAGCGCGGCGGACACCCGTCGTTCACCGGGACGCCGCTGAATTCGCCCTCGATTCGCTGCGGGGCGCTGTCCGGTCCTGCCATCGCATGGAACCTGCCACTCGCGGTTGCAGCAGCAGTTACCCAGAGCAGACCACCGCGGGCCACTAGCGCCGGCGCAGCGGTGTCACCGGGCAGTGGTCGCAGCGCGAGCCGGGCGCTGCCCCATGTGGCGCCTTCGCTAGCAATCGCGATCGAATCTTCAGATGCCCGTGGGTGCGCGGTTCGAACTGAGAGCGCCAAACTCCAATCGCCCGACGCGGTGACGAGAGAGAGGATTGAGTCAGTTGAGCACCAGTCAGCTCGGGCCGCCTGATCCAGCAGCACTCTTCCATCCAGGCTCGCGTGCATTCGCCCGCCAAAGCCGGGTTCCCCCGGTTCTCCACAAGCGACAAGAAGGGCGCAGCCTGCACCCAGCGCAGCGGCTCTCACGCGCGCAAACCTACAGGCGCGGTCACAGGGAAACCAGCTGGCAGTGAGAGGAGCGAACGCCCGGGTGCCGCCGCCGACGGGCGGCGGCACCGCGCCGGGCGCTATTCGGCGCCGACTGCCGCGAGCTGCGATGGTCGGCTCATACCGTACTGCTTGAGCCGGCGCCACAACGTGGTCCGCGAAATCCCCAGCCGGCGCGCCGCTACCGCGAGCTGCCAGCCGGATTCGGCCAGTGCCTGCTCGATCGCCAGCCGCTCTCGCTCGGCAAGTGACAAGGTCTGCTTCGCGCGAGGGATTACCACTACCGCCGCGCCGGCAAGCTGCTGTTCCCTGGCCAGGGCTGCAATCGGGTGCCTGGCAAGCTCGGCTCGCGACTGCGGAACGGAAGGCCCAAACAGCTCCCGCGCGCCGCGATTGGCGTGAAGCACGGCCCCTCCGCGATCACAAACGAGCACTGCGTCACTCACGGCGTCCAATGCGCTGACAAGTATCTCAGAGTTCATAGGCATGTCCTTGGCGGAAGTGGACTCCGCGGGCTCGTACGCCCGCACGCGACCATGGTTTCGACCTGTTACGCTTGCTACCCCAGACGTGTTGACAAGGTCACACACAGCAGCTAACTAACTGTTCAGTCAGATGGCGAAATACAGTGGCAGCACACGAGATAGGATTCTCCAGGCCGCGCTTCGCGAGCTCGCAGCGAGAGGTTCCGCTGGCCTGACGATGGCGCGTGTCGCTGCCAGCGCAGGAGTTTCCACTGCGCTGCTGCACTACCACTACGACACCAGGCAGCGCCTGCTGGTTGCAGCCGCGAACGTCCTGCTTCAGACGCGGCAGAGGGCGCGGGCGGTGGCGGCACGCGAGCACCGGGGTCTGGCCGCGCTAGACGCCATTTGGCAGGCGCTGGTGGCAGCGGCACGGGACGGGACGGAGCGGGCCAGGGTGGAACTGAACTCGATTGCGGCGAGCGACGGCGAGCTGGCTTCGCGTCTTGCCACCGCTAGGAGCGAAGAGCGCGCGATGTGGCTGGCGGTGGTCCCCACGCTGCTGAGAGACCTCGGCGCCGCACCGGCGCTGTCAAGCGAAGAACTGGCGGCTCTGGTTCACACTACTGTTGATGCGCTTGGAACCCAGTTGGCGCTGGGCGAGGATCCAGTCTCGGCCAGAGCTACTTACGACGCCTTCTGGCTGCTGCTCGTCTCGGCCCAAGGGCGCGAGCGCTCCTGATCAGCTTGCGCAGTTCCTCCAACGAGGCGGCGCGCAGTGAGGGCTGTTTGCCCCTTACGACGGTAAAGCCTACTGGGCGGTCGAGCACCGGGATGTCGGCCGGCGATAGGCGGCGCGCGACGTGCTCCCTGATTCTCAGCCGCACGATGCCGCGGCCGTCCTCCACTTCGTAGTCCAGCGGGCACCGCTCCCCGAGCACGGTCACATGCGAGGGCAGCATTTCGAGCGCCCGCCGTTCTTCCACCGACACGAACTCACCGACCTCCAGCTGCAGTGCGAGCCGCTGGAAGTCCTCCACCGACCGGACCGTCCTGAGCCGCTCGACCAGCGCGGACCGGACAGCATCGGAGCTGGCGGATGTCAGCCGGCCGCCGCTACGCCGGTGCAGCTCGCCCAGCGTGCTCAGCACCTGCCGCACGCGACCCGCGTCGCGGTGCTTGGCGGTTCCCGCTACGAGGGCGTCGGCCAGCGCGCGCTGCACCTGTGGGAGGAGCTCTTCCGGTATGCGGTCGAGCGGCACCCGCTCGCGGTCGAGCTCGAACCCGAAATACGTCACGCGCCTAACGGCGATTAGCGGTGAGCGCCTTCCGCGCGGATCGAACTGCACCGTTGGCGGTTCCGTCGTGGCGTAGTGTCGCAGCAGATCCGGCGGTAGCTGGGTGCCCTCTATGGCCGCGCGTGGGGTACCGCTGCGATCCGCGAAATAACGGATCGTCCCGGCCACGCCGCCCCATGAGCCGCACACTGAACCGCGCGCCACGCGGACCGGCGTACCGTCTGCCGCCTCCTCGTCGATCACTAGATCCAGCGGCATCAGGCGCGCCACCAGGTCCTGGAACCTGCGCAGCATTCGGTCGTCGGCGTAGGCCAGGCGCTCGGGGATGTCCAGCTCCAGAGCCCGGTACACCGAGGCAAGGCC
>DATMBH010000186.1:0-6814 GCA_035559335.1 Gemmatimonadales bacterium | reverse complement strand
TGATCTCGCCCTGCCGGTACAGGACCACGTTCTTGTGCCGGTGGCGGGCGATCGCCTTGAACCCGAGGCGCTCGAAGAGCGCACCCATCTCCTTCGGATCGGGCGCGGCGAACTCGATGAACTCGAAGCCGTCGGTGCCGGCGGGGTTTTTCCAGAGATCGGCCATGGTGTCCTCCGGCACGCACTATAAATCACACCGGGGGGCAGAGGGTGCCAACCATAGCTTGGAGGCCGCGAGTTCGAGCAATAAAATGCCTTTCCATGACCCTCGATCGCACGGATCTGCTTATCCTGGACGCGCTGCAGCGAGAAGGCCGCCTGTCCAACCAAGACCTCGCCCGGCGCGTCAACCTGTCGCCCTCGCCCTGCCTGAGGCGGGTGCGCGCGCTGGAGAGGGCGGGCGTGATCCGGCAGTACGTCGCGCTGTTGGATCCGCGCAAGGTCGGCGTGGGGTTGTCCGCCTACGTCACGGTGAAGCTGGAGAAGAATGGCAAGATGCCCATCGACCAGTTCACGCGCGCAGTGCTGGCTTGGCCCGAGGTGGTGGCTTGCTACTCCATGACGGGCGACATGGACTACCTGATGCGGGTGCAGGTCACGGACCTGGAACACTACTCCCGCTTCGTCATGGGCAAGCTGCTCAAGCAGCCCGGGGTGCTGGACGTGAAGTCCAACTTCGTTCTCGAGTATGTCAAGGACACCACCGCCGTGCCGCTTCTGTCCCCGCCCGCGCGCTAGTGAACGTGCGAAGTGACGACGCTGCGCGCGGTCATGGATGCCGGATCGGTCTTGGCAACGCGAGGTTGGCAGCAATCGGGCTGGTTTGGTGCCCGATTTCGCCTCGAACGGGGCTTGTTTGCCGGCTACGGACGCACCACTCCCCTGGACTCTGAACAGGCGGTGTCTGGCGGTGAACGGATTGGCCAGCTCACGGGTGACGAACGGGCAGTTGGCGTCCTCGGCGATCCCGCGGTGGTGCGCCTTCGTGGTGGCAAAGACGCGTTTGATGACACCGATGCAATGCGCGACTCGAGCGCTCACTCACGCCGGCTTCGCTCACTCACGCCGGCTTAACCGGTGCCGCCCGCTCCTCCCACGGCGCTGCTTGCCCCATGTCGGCCAGAAACCGCTCGCGTCGCGTCGGCTTGCGGTAAGCCTCGAACCCGTTCGGAGCAAACGTCATCGGGCCCAGCTTCTTCAACGTTCGTCTCGGCTCAGCTATTTCGCATCCGAGCAGACGATTATTTCAGCGTTTCGCTAGGAGCCGCGCACCAGCTCGGCCACGCGCTTCTCGAGCTTTTCCAGCAGCCGAAAGAACGTCTTCAGCTCCGAGGCGCTCAGCGCCGAGGTGAGGGACGCCTGGCGCGCGAGCGCCGCAGGCGCGAGGCGCCGCAGCAACGCCCGCCCCGCCGGCGTGAGCGAGACCTGCGAGCGGCGCCTGTCGGCCTCCGACCAGGTCCGTTCCACCAGGCCGCGGCGTTCCAGCGCCGCGAGTGCCCGGCTGATTCCGGCCTTCTCCACCGCGGTCAGGCGCGCGATCTCGCTCGCTGGCACCCCGCCCGCCGCTCCGTCCAGTCGCGAAAGGACCGCCAGCACCCGCCACTCGCGCAGCGCCAGGCCGAAGCGGTGGCGGTAGAAGCGGTGGCTCGCCGCGCCCCAGACTCCCGACAGCACCGAAAGGCGATAGGAGACAAACCGATCCAGGTCAATGGCCGGGGCGCGACGGCGCATGCGGATCGGAGTATAGTCGGACGCGAAGGTTGCAATGACAACTAAATCCCCTCGGGCCCGCGCACGGCCCGCCGGCAACCTGCTCATCCTGCTCTCGGACGAGCACAACCCGGCCTTCCTCGGCTGCGCCGGCCACCCGCTGGCGCACACGCCGCGGCTGGACGCGCTCGCCGCTCGCGGCACGCGCTGGCGCGCCGCCTACACGCCCTCGCCCATCTGCGTCCCGGCGCGCGCCAGCCTCGCCACCGGCCGCTGGGTGCACCAGCTGGGCTACTGGGATAACGCCATGGCCTACGACGGTCGCGTGCGCGGCTGGGGCCACGCGCTGCAGGCGGCCGGCATTCGCGTCGAGTCCATCGGCAAGCTGCACTACCGCGATGCCGCCGATCCCACCGGCTTCGACCGCCAGATCGAGCCGATGCACATTTGGGGCGGCATCGGCCAGGTCTGGGGCTCCGTGCGCGACCCGCTGCCCGCGGACCGGCGCGCGCCGCCCATGTTGGCCGAGCGCGGCCCCGGCGAGTCCGCCTACAACCGCTACGACCGGCGCATCGCAGGCGCAGCCTGCGATTGGATCGCGCGGGCTGCGGTTACGGGCGAGCCCTGGTGCCTGTTCGTCGGCTTCGTCGCGCCCCACTTCCCGCTGGTGGTGCCGCAACCGTACCTCGAGGCATTTCCGCTCGAACGCATCCCGCCACCCAAGCGCGCGGCGAACCGCCATCCCTGGATCGAGGCCATGGACCGGTACCTGCAGGTGGAGCGGGGCTGGAGCGACCGCGACCGGCTGGAAGCCGTGCGCCTTTACCTCGGCCTGTGCGCGTTTCTCGACGAGCAGGTCGGCCGGGTGCTCGCCGCTCTCGAGGCGAGCGGACAGGCGCAGCGAACGCTGGTGATCTACTCCAGCGACCACGGCGACAACGTCGGCGCTCGGGGGCTGTGGGGAAAATCCACGCTGTACCAGGAATCAGCCGGCGTGCCGCTGATCCTCGCCGGCCCGGGCGTCGCCGCAGGCCGCACGCGCGACGACGTCGCAAGCCTCGTGGACATCCACCCGACGGTACTGGAGTACTTCGGCCTCGCCGCCGAGCCGGCGCTGCCCGGGCGCTCGCTGCTCGGCGCGCCAGACCCGGAGCGCGTGGCGTTCTCCGAGTACCACGCCGTCGGCTCCGTGAGCGCCGCGTTCATGCTGCGCCGGGGGCGCTGGAAGTACCACCACTACGTCGGTTTCGCCCCGGAGTTGTTCGACCTCGAGGCCGATCCGGACGAGCTGGACGACGTCGCGGCGACGAATCCTGGCGTCGTCGCCGGATTCGAGGCGCTGCTGCGGCGGATATGCGATCCGGAGGCCACGGATCGGCGGGCCAAGTCCGATCAGGCCGCGCTGGTTGCGCGATTCGGCGGGCGTGAGCGTGCGCTCGAAACGGGAACCAAGGGTGCGACCCCCGCGCCCGTATAGGAGGAAGAAGTCATGAAGATCGCCGTGCTTGCCTTGCTCATCGCCGCCTCCGCAGCGGTATCCGCGCAGACCTACCCGGCCAAGCCGGTGCGGATCATCGTTTCCTACCCGCCCGGCGGCGGGGTGGACATGATGACCCGCATGGTCGCGGCCAAGCTCACCGACACCCTCGGCCAGACGTTCGTGGTCGAGAACCGCGGCGGCGCCTCCGGCACCATCGGCGCCGCGGCCGTGGCGAAGGCGGAACCGGACGGCTATACCTTGCTATCGGGCGGCAACCCGGAGATCACGCTGATGCCCCACGTCATGGACAAGCTGCCCTACGACGCACTGGCGGACCTGGTACCGCTGATGCAGGCGGCCAACGTGCCGAGCGTAATCGTCGCGCATCCGTCGCTGCCGGCGACGAACCTGCGGGAAGTGCTGGACCTTGCGCGCGCGAAGCCGGGAAGCCTGTCCTACGGCACGCCGGGCGCGGGCACGCCCACGCATCTGGCGATGGAGGTGCTCAAGGCCGGCGCGAAGGTGGATATTGCGCACATCCCGTACAAGGGCGGCGGCCCGGCGGTGCAGGACCTGGTCGCGGGCCAGATCCCGCTCGCGGTAATCAATGCGCCGCCGCTGATGTCGCACATCCGCTCGGGCAAGCTGCGCGCGCTCGCCGTGCTGAACACGAGACGCTCGGCGCTTCTGCCCGACGTCCCGACGGTGGGCGAGGCCGCCGGCATCGACCGGGCAACGTCCTCGGCCTGGTTCGGATTCTTCGCCCCGGCGAAGACGTCGGCGAACGTGCGCCGGCAGCTGGAGGACGCGCTCGCCAAGGCGCTGCTCGATCCGGCGCTCAACGCAAGGCTGCTGGAAGCCGGCATGGAGGTCGCGGCGCTGCCCGGCGAGCGCTTCTCGCAGCTCGTCCGCGAGGAGAGCGCTTGGCACGCCGAACTGCTGAGGCGCTTCGGCGCGAAGCCGCAGTGAGACCACGCCCCAACATCCTGCTCATCACCTCGGATCAGCACCGAGGCGACTGCTTCGGTTTCGAGGGGCGCCGGGTGCGCACCCCGCACCTGGATGCGCTCGCCGCAAGCGGGACGCGCTTCTCGGCATGTATCACGCCGAACGTGGTCTGCCAGCCGGCGCGCGCCTCCATCCTCACCGGCCTGCTGCCGCGCACGCACGGCGTGCACGACAACGGCATAGACCTGGAGCCGCGCTACGGCGAGGAGGGATTCGCGGGACAGCTGGCGCGCGCCGGCTACGACACCGCATTCATCGGCAAGGCGCACTTCGCTACCTACCACACGTACGCGCCCACCGGCACGCCGGAATCGGTGAAGAGCGCGGCGGACTACGGGCCGGACTGGTTCGGTCCCTACATGGGCTTCCAGCATGTCGAGCTGATGCTCATCGGCCACAACTACTGGCTCCCGTACCCGCCGCCGGTCGGGCACCACTACGAGCGCTGGTACTACGCGGACGGCCGCGGCGAGGAGAAGAACCGGCTCTACTCCGAACGCCTGCCGCCTCCGGTGCGCGCGGCGCAGACGCATCATTCGGCCCTGCCGGTCGAGTGGCACAACTCCACCTGGACCGGGGATCGAACGATCGAATATCTCCGCACGCACGGGCGCGAGAAGCCGTTCTGCCTCTGGGCCTCGTTTCCCGACCCTCATCATCCGTTCGACGCACCGGTGCCCTGGAGCCGGCTGCACGCGCCCGAGGACGTTGACCTGCCGCAGTACCGCGTACGCGACCTGGAGCGCCGTCCCTGGTGGCACCGCGCGGCGCTGGAGGGTACGCCGAAGACTCGCACACCCGAGATGCGTCGCATCCGGGAAGAGTATTCCCGCATCCCGCCACAGGATGACGGACAGCTGCGAGAGCTGATCGCAAATTATTACGGCATGATCTCGCTCATCGACCACAACGTCGGACGCATCCTGGAGGCGCTGGAGGCCGAGGGCCTGGCGAAGAACACGCTCGTCATCTTCACCTCCGACCACGGCGACTGGCTGGGCGACCACGGCCTAGTGCTCAAGGGCCCGATGCACTACGAGGGTCTCCTGCGCGTGGGCTTGATCGTGCGCGGACCCGGCGTCCCGGCCGGCAAGGTGGTCGCCGACCCGGTGTCCACCCTGGACCTGCCGGCCACCTTCGCCGATTACGCCGGCATCGACGGTACCTGGGCACGGCACTCGCGCAGCCTGCGCCCGCTCATCGAGGGCGATGCCGGGCGCGACTTCGCTTTCAATGAATGGCACCTTTTACCGGCGCGCACCGGCATCGAGCTGCAGCTACGGACGGTGCGCACGCGCAGGGCGAAGCTGACCGTCGATCTGATCAGCGGTGCGGGCGAGCTCTACGACCTGGCGAACGATCCATTCGAGCTGGAGAACCGGTTCGAGGCAGGCGGCGGCCTGAAAGGCGAGTTGATGGACATGCTGATGAGTCGCCCCGCCGACGAGCGTCCGCCGCAGGTGCAGACAGGCGCGGCCTAGAACCGCTCTCGATATTCGCTGGGAGTACTACCACGAGAACTCTCTCGGCGTTGCGCAACTCGCCTGCAAAATGATGCTGCTAAAGCAGTCTTGAGATGGGTTCTAATATTGGGGCATCACATCTTGGCAGCGGCCTGCACCGGGCGGTCGCCGTCCATGACGGCGTCCGGTGCAATCGACGGCAGCGCGCGCAGCCGCTTGTAGATCGGGGTGAAATCCGGCGCGGTGTCCTCGACCAGTCGCGCGAAGCTCTCGATCACGAAGTAAGTGTCCTGAAAGCGGTCAATCCGGTACTCGGTGCGCAGGATGCGCTCGAGATCGAACGGGAGGCGGCGCGGCTTCGGACTTTCCAGTGCATACGCCACCTCGCCGCCCGAGGAGAGGATCCCGGCGCCGAAGATCCGCAGGCCGTCCGCGGTCCGCACGAGGCCGAATTCCACCGTGTACCAGTAAAGCCGCGCGAGCATCGCGAGCGCATCCAGGCGCGCGGCCTTGAGGCCGCCTCTGCCGTAGGCTTGCATGTAGTCGGCGTAGGCCGGCTCGAAAAGAAGCGGCACATGACCGAAGAAGTCGTGAAAGATGTCCGGCTCGACAATGTAGTCGAACTCTTCGGGTTTTCGCAGCCACACCGTCACCGGGAAGCGGCGCTCGGCGAGCAGAGCGAAGAAGGCGAGATCGGGAATAAGACCCGGGACCGCGGCAAGCTCCCAGCCGGTCGCGCGCCGGAGTCGGCGCGAGACGGCCTCGAGATCCGGGATCGCGTCGCCGGCATCGAGCGCGGCGAGGTGGCGCAGGTAGTCCGGAGCAGCGCGTCCGGGCAGGATCTTCATCTGACGGGCGTAGAGCCGCCGCCACAGGCCCTGCTCCTCGGCCGTATACGCCGAGGGATCCTGATCCACGGTGAAATCGGCCCGCGCGCGCGAATAGTCGCCGCGCAGCTTCGGTCCGGAATTGCTGACAAACTCCTCGATTCGCATCGCGGCAAGGAATGCAACGCGACGGACAGTCTACTTCACGACCTGCGCTGCGCGAAGAAGGCCGCCACCGCCGCCTCGTGCTCCGGCGTGTGATGCGCGAGGGCCTGAAGCGCCGCCGAAAGTTGCAGCGTCTCGTCGAGGCGCGCCGTCTGCGCCTG
>DATMBH010000185.1:0-7740 GCA_035559335.1 Gemmatimonadales bacterium | reverse complement strand
CCCCCGGGCCGCATCCCAGGTCGGGGTTGCACACCATCGCCTCATCGAGATTCAGGCTGGCCCACCGCACTAGCCGGTCCACCGCAGTGTCGCTCACCCCCAGCGTGCGTGAGACCACCGACTCGGCGTGCGCCGCGCGCGCCCGGTACAGCTCGGGCAGCCTGGCCAGCACCCTGCGATAGGTGGCCAGCACCGTGTCGCGCGGCGCGATCTGACCCACCATCACGATCGGGATGCCCCGCGATATCACGTTCACCAACCGGCCGGCTGGCTCGCCAGGGCGCGGCATCGGGACCGGCTCCTGGTCTCCCACGGCGATGCGCAACTCGCTAGGCGCGTCCGGAAGCTGGTGCGCCGGATGGACGGTGGCCCTGGTGGCGAACGGCGAACCGACAAAAGCGTTATGCTGCCTTCGGCTCTCGCTCAGCACGAACGCGCGCTCAGCGGCGTTCCAGAAGATGTATTGGCCGCCCATGGCCCCTGGCCAGGCGTACTGGAAGTCGCTGCGAAACCGCGCGATGATCTCCAGCGGCCGCACCGCCTCGACCTCGAGCACCATCGCTATTGCAGGCTCATCGAGCGGCGCGAACAGCCGCTGCCTGACGGTGAAGGCCGGGTGCACGTATACAATGGTTGCCCCCGCCGGCGTCACCTCCACCTGGCGCGCGATGTCGCGGCCCCTCACCGGCTCGGCGTACATAGGGGTTTGAAACAGCAGCTCGAAGCCGTGTAGCAGTCGCAGTGGCCAGGCCCAGACCTCGAACGAACCCACCTCGGTGCCGAATGCGGCCGCGCGCCGCCCGATGATGCCAAGGTAGCCGCCGCTCCGCGCCGGCCCGCGCCAGTCCAGGGGCCCCGAACGCCACTCCAGGACCGTTGGCTGAAACGCCACCGGGGCCTGCTGCGCGAGGAACGGCCGCGGCGCGGTCACCAGCGCACATGCAACAGGCACGAGCAGAAGTCTGGAGCGGCTCATACGTGACTCCGATGGCCGGACGCGGACAACTTGCGCGGACGCTGATCGAGAGCAATCTATATCGGCCCCGACCCCGTGGAGGACGCTACGATGTCAGTGCACGACCAGGGAACCGGCCCCGGCTGGGACTTCCCCGAGACGCCTTCGAGACCAGAACCGGCCTGGACGCCGCCGTCATGGACCACTCCGGCGCCAGAGCCAGCCCCGGCGCCGGCTCCAGTGAGCACGCCGGCGCCGGCACCGGCCAAGCCAGCCGCGCCGAAGCCCGCGGCCAAGAAGGCCTCCAAGCCCAAGAAGAAGACCGCCAAGAAGAAGGTGGCCAGCAAGAAGGCCGCAAAGAAAAAGCCGGCCCAAAAGAAGGCCGCGAAGAAGGCTGCGAAAAAGAAAAAGAAGGCTGCGAAGAAAACAAAGAAGAAGAAGTAGCCCGATCTAGAACACCCCGACCGGGCACTCCACTGCACGGCGCGCGCGGGCGGCGATCTCCTCGAGCCGCTCGCGCGCTACTGCCTTGACGGACGGGTCGGCCGGCGGGCGATCGAGGGAGTAGATGTGGACCTCGATCGGCGCTATGGCCGCGACCGCTTCCAGCCACTCGGCTATGGATTCGTCACTGGCCCCCGACCAACCGTCGCCTTCCACAACCATGGCCTGGATTACAACGTCGCGCAGGCCTCGGTAGGCCTCGATCAGCCTGGCCCGGTCGTACCCGAGTGCGTTGACGATTGCCACTGGACCGGGATCCAGCTTCATCATCCTGGAATCAAGCCGATTTAGAGCATCGCGGATCGCCGGCTTTCCTGCCGCCAGACCGTTCGACAGAATCCCGACCTTGAGCCCGGGCAGCACCTCATCCCGCGCCTGCAGCACCCGATCGACGACCACTGGGAACCGCGGATGCAGGGTCGGCTCTCCGTTCCCGGCAAACGTCACCCAGTCCGGTCGTACACCCGAAAGCTCAAGCGTCTTGCGAAGCGCATCGGCCACCACGTCCGGGGCCGGCCACCCCGCACCAGGGTACCTAGGAGTGTTGAGGCCGCACTCACAGTAGGGGCAGTCGAAGCTGCATAACTTGGAACGCTGAGGGATTAGGTTCAGCCCCAGCGACAGACCGAGCCGGCGCGAGCGCACCGGCCCGTTGATGACCCGCTCCCACAGCCGCGTGCCGGGAACCTTTCCGCTCGATGGAAGCTCGCCTCGCATTGACCGGAACGTAGGCGGTACTTGCTTCGCCTGTCACCTAGCTTAGTCTTGACCCGTGCCACGATTCAAACCTGCGCGCTTTCTGACCCCGGTTGTCGCCGTGTGCCTCGGCGCGCTGGCGCTCACCGCGGAAACGCAGAACCGCAATACGCCCTTTGCGTTTGACCTGCTGCTGCGCGGGGGGACCGTGATAGACGGTTCCGGGGCTCCTGCGACGCGGGCCGACATCGGCATCAGGGGTGACCGGATCGCCGCGATAGGCGAGCTTGGGGACTCCACGGCAGCCCGAGTTCTGGACGTGTCGGGCCTGGTGCTCGCGCCGGGCTTCATAGACATGCTGGGTTGGTCGCACCACACGATCCTGGTGGACAACCGCGGGGTCTCGAAGGTGACCCAGGGCGTCACCACCGAGGTGACCGGCGAGGGATGGTCGCCAGCCCCGGTCAACGCGAACACGCTGCGGGACGACAGCGCCCAGTTCGCCGCCTGGGGCCTTGCCGTGGACTGGCGCGACCTGGACGGCTACTACGCGCGGCTCGAGCGCAGCGGCATACCCTTCAACCTCGCGACCTTCGTCGGCCACACCACGCTGCGCCTGTACGTGATGGGCCACGAGCGGCGAGCCCCGACCAGGGCCGAGCTGGCGCGAATGGAAGCCCTGGCCGACACGGCCATGATGCAGGGCGCCCTTGGCCTCTCCACCTCGCTGGTGTACGAGCCGGCCTCGTACGCCTCCACGGCTGAGATCGCGGCGCTAGCGCGGGTCGCGGCGCGGCACGGCGGCATCTACATATCGCATATCCGCGACGAGCGTGAGGGTATCGACCGCGCCATTGACGAGGCGCTCGAGATCGGACGCCAGGCCGCCACCGCCGTGGAGATCTGGCACCTCAAGGTCGCCGGCCGGCCCAACTGGGGCCGGCTGCCGGCGATCATCTCCCGGCTGGATTCGCTGCGAGCGGCCGGCTTCCGAGTGGGGGCCAATTCCTATCCTTACACCGCTGCGGCCACCAGTCTATCCGCGGCGCTTCCATCCTGGGTGCGCTCCGGCGGCCCGGAGGCGATGCTGCGGCGTCTGCGCCGGCACGCCGTGCGCCGCAGGCTACGCGCCGAGTTGGGCGACCTGGGCGGCGTGATGGTGCTGGGCACAGTGGATTCGTCGCTGCGCCGCTACCAGGGAAGACGCATAACGGATATCGCCCGCCAGGAGGGAAAGCCGCCAGCGGACGTCCTGATTGATCTGCTGGTGGCTGACAACGGCGGTACCGGGGCGGCGTTCTTCTCGATGGGTGAAGAGGATGTCCGCGCCGCGGTCGCCACACCTTGGATCGGCGTGGGGTCCGACTTCGGCGCGGTTGCACCTGACGGCCCGCTGGGGTTGAACGCCGTTCATCCCCGCGCCTACGGCAGCTTCACTCGCATCCTTGGCCACTACGTGCGGGAGCAGCGGGCGCTGAGCCTGGAAGCCGCAGTGCGCAAAATGACCGGCGTGCCCGCCGACCGGCTCGGACTTCAGGGTCGCGGCTACCTGCGGGTCGGCTACTTCGCGGACGTGACCATCTTCGATCCGACCATGGTAGCCGACCGCGCAACCTACGAGCAGCCCCACCAGCTCTCGGTCGGTATCCGCCACGTCATCGTCAATGGCCGCTTCACTCTCGAGGACGGCCGCCTCACAGCCAACCGACCCGGCCGCCCGCTGCGGGGGCCGGGCTGGAACCCCCGCTCTCAATGACCCTCGGCACTGTACTGCTCGCGTTCACGGCGGTAGCCGTGCTTTTCTCGGCGGCCAACTGGTACCTGGCCGGCAGGACCCTGCGGCTCCACGTGATCACACACACACTCGCCGAAGCCCTGGCCTTCACTCTGCTCGGTACCCTGTGGTTCGCATCGCTGGGCTCCGGCGGCTGGCTGCTGGTGTTTAGCTTGGTCGCACTCCTGGTGGCGGGCTCCGAACGCGGACTGCGTTTTGCGGTCCTGCGCTCCAACGGTGCCGCCGAACTCACTAACTTCGTCATCGCCTTCGTGAAAATCCTCGCTGGCGGTGGACTCCTCGCCTACCTTACTGCGCCATGAATCCAGTACATCGCGCCCTCGAGCGAGTCGGCGCGTTTTTCGCGGAGCGCCAAACCCGCCCCGGCCTTGTGGCCCGTCAACTGCTAGGCACCGTCCGGCCTGATGACGAGCGGCTGGCTCAGCAGCTGATTCGGGAGCGGCGCTCTCGGCAGCGGGCCGATGGTAGCGTGGCTGGCGACCTGGTAGCCACGGCGTGGCTGGTCTGGGAGCTGCTCGACCTCGGCGTGAAGCCTGACGCGCCCCCAGTGGCTAAGGCGCTCAAGTGGATGGGCTCGCGCCAGGACCGGGACGGCGCGTGGTCCTTCTACAAGGACCCGCGCAAGGCGCAACAGGACCCGCGCCAGGCGGCGGTGGGCGGGTTCTATGCCTATCGCAGCAGCGGCCGGACGATCAAGCGACTGGCCCTACCCACCGGCGTCGCCGTGACCGGCGACTGGAACTCCCGCTTCCTGGCGTCGGTGTTCGCGCTGCGTTCGGTGCTCAGGGCGGGAGGCGAGAACGACACCCTGGTGCGCCGTCATGTCGGCAGCCTGCTGGTTCTGCCGAAGTTGTGGGAGGCCTGGGGCGGGCAGTGGAACCCGGTGCTCATGGCCAGCGCTCTGTCAGCCATCGCCTGGTCTCCAGAACCGTTTCGCAACCAGCTTCCCATACTGGCCGAACACGTGGCGATGAACCAGAAACCCGACGGCTCGTGGCGGAATCTGGACATCGTGCACGCGGTTGACGCGCTGGTGTCCATCCCGCTGCCCCAGGCGCGGGAATCGGTGGCGCTCGCCGCACCACGCCTGGCCAAACTCCAGACGCCCAACGGCTCGCTCGGCAACGGCGCCACGGCCGAGGAACGCTCGCTGATCGCGCTGCGGGCCTGGCTCGTCGCCCGGGAATACGCCTGAGCGAAGCGCATTTCGGACCCGGAGGAGGACATGAACCCGAATGCCGATCAGCGTGCCGCGCTGTTCAGGCTGACCACGCTCAGCCACGGCGCCGGTTGAGCCTGCAAGCTCAGTCCGGCTGAGTTGGCGCAGGTCCTGCGCTACGTCCCCGCGGTGAGTGACCGCTCGGTCCTGGTGGACGCGAGTGGCGGGGATGATGCCGCCGTAATCCGGATCGCGGAGGACCGCGCCCTGGTTCTCACGACTGATTTCTTCACGCCGATCGTAGATGACGCGCGCACTTTCGGCCGGATCGCCGCGGCGAATGCATTGTCGGACGTTTACGCCATGGGCGGGCGCCCGCTGTACTGCCTTTCGCTGGTGGGCTGGCCGCGCGACAAGCTGCCTCTGGACCAGCTGGGCGAAGTACTCAGCGGCGCCGCCGAGATCGTGGCCGAGGCCGGCGCCTGGATCGTGGGAGGCCATTCGATCGACGATCCGGAACCGAAGTTCGGCCTAGTGGCCGTCGGCGAGGTGGACCCGCGTTTGATGACTACCAATGCAGCGGCACGTCCGGGTGACGTGCTGGTTCTTACCAAGCCGTTGGGCACCGGCATCATCGCCACCGCCATCAAGCGGGAAGGTGCCACGGCCCAGGAGGTGGAAGCGGCGGTCTCGTCCATGACCACGCTCAACGCCGCAGCCGCTGAGGCGGCCCGCGAGGCCGGCGTGCGGGCCGCCACCGACGTTACCGGCTTTGGACTGTTGGGCCACCTCACGCAGATGCTGAAGGCGAGTAACTGCGCGGCGGAACTCGACGCCGCATCGGTTCCACTGCTTCCCGGCGCGCGCGCGCTGGCCGAGCGCGGCTTCGTGCCTGGGGGCACCAAGCGCAACCTCGCCGCTGCCGCCAACGTGAGCTTCGAGGGTGGGGTTGACGAGACCACGCGCATACTCCTTGCCGATGCGCAAACCAGTGGTGGCCTGCTGCTTGCCGTGAACCCGGATGCGGCCGACCAACTGGTTGCGGACCTGCTCAGGGGCGGCGCGCCGACCGCGGCGACGGTTGGAACCGTGGTTGCCGGAGAACCGGGTCGGATAGTGGTTCACGCTTGACACGGTCAACCGGGGCGGGCATCCTCGCCTCGTGTTCAGCCGCCTGTTGGTTGGTATTGACTCCTCCGCCGGCGCCACCGCCGCGCTCACCGCCGCCATAGACCTTGGCCGTCGGTTCCACTCGACCATTGTGCTGGCGGCGATCACCGACATCCAGGTGCTGGAAGCGCCGCTGCTGGCCAGTGCGCCGCTGTGGACCGAGGGCCTGCCACCCTTGCCCGCCGACCAGTCCCTGGGACCGGTCATGCGGGAGCGCGCCGAGCGGCTGGTGGAGGCCGCCTCGCAGCGTGTGCGCGATGCCGGGCTGGCGGTGGAAACCGTCTTCGCCACAGGCATCGTGGAGGAAGAGCTGCTGCACCTGGCCGAGCAGTCGGAGGCCCTCGTGGTGGGCCGGCGGGGCGAAATGCACACCGATCCCGGCACGCTCGGCGCCACCACCGTGAAGCTGGTGCGGCGCTCGCCCAAGCCGGTGCTGATTGCAGGTGAATCCCCCTCGCCGTGCCAGCGGCCGGTCGTCGCCTACGACGGAGGCGAAACCAGCTCCAGCGCGCTCGCGCTGGCCTCGCGCTACTGCGGAGCGGTGGGCGTGGCCCTGGTCGTAGTGCACGTGGGCAGCGATGCTGGAGCGGCCGCCGCGCTGCTAGCGCGGGCCGAGGCGTTCTGCTCCTCTCAGCAGGTGGCCTGCGAGGTCCACTGGCTCCAGGGCGACGTCGCTCGCGCCATCGCCACCCACGTGGAAGTTACCGGCGCCGACTTGATCGTGGCCGGCGCCCATGGTGGAAGGCGCCGGTCCTGGTCCATCGGCTCACACGCCGAGCAGCTGCTGCGGACGACCTCGGTGCCAGTGATCATCGTGAGATGACAGGCAGGACGACGGGAAGGCCGCACGACACCAACCGCGTCATCGTACACGCCGACGAGGCCTGCCTCGGTAACGGACGCGAGCCCCCGACTCCGGGAGGCGCGGGCGGCCTCGTGGAGGTCCTCCACAAGGGCGAAGTGGTACGTCGCGATTACTTCGTTAGTGAGCCCGACACCACCAACAACCGTATGGCGCTGCGGTCGGCCATCGAGGCGCTGACGCTGCTGTCAGCCAGGGGCAGGCGGCTGAACATCGAGTTTGTCTCGGACTCGAACTACCTGATCCAGGGAATGAACGAGTGGCTCGAGCAGTGGCGCCGCCGCGGCTGGAGGCGAAAAACCGGGGCCATCGAGAACCTCGAGCTGTGGCAGCGGCTCGACGAGCTCGCCGGCAACCACAACGTGCGATGGCGCTGGGTGCGCGGCCATGCCGGAGACCCGAGGAACGAGTACGCCAACTTCCTGGCCACTCGCGCCGCAAAGCTGCAGCACAATTCAGAGGGACTGGTCGAAAGCGGGTACCTAGCCTGGCGGGACGAGCAGGAATACAAGTGATGCGAGATGGGTGAGCACTGGCAGCAGTGGGCGCGGGGGGCAGCGGCGGCAGGCGGAGGGGCGGGGGGCGGGGGGCGGGGGGGC
>DATMBH010000184.1:0-22674 GCA_035559335.1 Gemmatimonadales bacterium | reverse complement strand
CCTCGTAGACCTGAGTTGCGTTGCCGCCCTGCTTCTTCGCCACCCAGGCCGCGTGCTCCGCGTTCCTCAGCAGCAGCTCCGCGTCGGAGCCGTGATCCGGACTGGCGGCGACACCGATGCAGGCGGTGAGGTACAGTTCCTCCGATCCCACGCGAAGTGGGCGCTGCACCTCATCGTGCAGCCGGCTGGCGTAGTCGCGGCCGTCCAGACCGGAGTCGTTATGCGTGATCAGGACGCCGAACACGTCGCCCGCGAGCCGCGCCACCGTGTCGCCACGCCTCACCACCGACTGCAGCCGCTCTCCGACCGAGCGCAGTACCGCGTCGCCGGTGCCGCGCCCGAGCGCGTTGTTCACCTCCTTGAACCGGTCCAGGTTCAGCACCAGCACCGAAAGCTGGAAGTCGGCGCGGTCGGCCTGTTTCAGCGCCAGAGCCACGTGGTCGGCGAACAGGCGGCGGTTGGCCAGGCCGGTAAGGGGGTCGTAGAGCGCCAGATGATCGGCCTGAGCCGCGGCGCGATCGGCGCGGTCGCGTTCCTCCTCCAGCAGTCCGGCCACGACACCCACCGCAACGCCCACCTGGAGCAGCAGCGAGATGAGGAGGTTCAGGATCGAGCCCAGGTTCGAATGCGACCAGACGAAGAACAGTCCTAGCGGTCCGCCGGGATCGGCGCCGACTGCCGCGTAGAGCGCGTTGCCCAGGTGCATGGTCGGCCGCAGCGATCCAACAATGAGCGCCGCGCCCACCAGGGACCGGCTCAGCCTGACGTGGAACGACTGCGACCGCAGCACGGCAATGCCCGCGGCCACAAACGTGACGAGCAGGACGAAGGCCCGGACGCCCACGCGCGCCATGATCACGTCAGGCATAGTCGTGACGGCCCCGGGCTGCACCAGGCCGATCCCGATCCCCAGCACCAGGAGACCGGTCAGTACCAGGGCGTTCTGCCGGGGCGGCGAAGGGACGCCGGTAGCGATCTCGTGACCGCCGATCGCGAGGAAGCCCGCTTGCCAGAAGCCGGCGATCAGCCCCACGATGCGCAGCGGGGTCGTGAGGCCGGCCGCCACCTCGGGCGCGGTGCGCCAGAGCACGAAACCGGCGGCGCCGCTCGCGATGAACACCGCGTAACACAGCCAGCTGAAGGCCCAGTCGCGGAGGAAGCCACGGCGGTAGACCCGGAAGAAAACCAGCAGCACCGCGCCGACCAGCGCGATGAGCAGAGCTTCAGCCACCTCGGGGCCGACGGCCGCGACGTTCAGGGCTGGAGGCATTCGGCGCCTATACTAAACCCTGAACCGGTTTGTCGCATCCTACGCAGGGATCAGGGGTCGGGGGGCGGGGGGCGGGGGTGACAAAGACGGAGGCGCGGAGGCACCGGGAAGGAACTGGTGGCTGGCTGCCGCGCGGCGTCAGCCGCGAACAGGTGTTGCGCCTGGACCGGAGGGTGCTGCGCTTGTGGTGGGAGCGACTTCCCGGCACCTTGCCGGTCACCCCATCCTGGACGCGGACGCTGTGGACCTGGTGGCTCAAGCTCGTCGGTTGACGAAACGCTGGCGGATACGGCTCGTAGTCCTCGCCGTCCTCCTGGGGGGCGGCTTCGGCGTCTGGTTCGCGATGCTGCGGCCGCGGCACGGGCCGACGCCGGCCCGCGGCGCCGGTGTGGTGCTCGTGCCGGTGGCGGGGGGATTCGAGAACCCTACTCACCTGATATCCCCGCCGGGCGATGCGCGGCTGTTCGTGGTCGAGCAGGCCGGCACGATCCGCGTAATCCGGGACGGCGTGGTGCAGCCGCGGGCGTGGCTGGACATAACGGACCGCGTGGGGTCAGGCGGCGAACGCGGCCTGCTCAGTCTCGCCTTCGACCCTGCCTTCGCGCGCAACGGTCGGTTCTACGTGAACTACACCGACCTGCGCGGCGATACCCGCATCAGCCGCTTCGTGGCCGACCCCCGCGCTGACACGGCCGATCCTGGTAGCGAGCGAATCCTGCTCGCGGTCAACCAGCCCTACGCCAACCACAACGGCGGTCACATTCTGTTTGGCCCCGACGGCGCCCTATACGCCGGCATGGGCGATGGCGGCGCAGCCGGCGATCCGGGCAACCGAGCCCAGAACCCCAGGGAGCTGCTGGGCAAGTTGCTGCGCCTGACGCTGCGCGCGGACGGCTCCGTGTCCACGGAGATCTGGGCCATAGGGCTCAGGAACCCGTGGCGCATCGCCTTCGACCCCGCCGAGGGGATGCTATACATCGCCGATGTCGGCCAGAACGCGTGGGAAGAAGTGAACGCGGTACCCGCCTCGCTCAGCGGCATCAACTACGGCTGGCGCAGGCGGGAAGGCCGGCACTGCTTCCTAGTGCCGCTATGCAGCAGCGACGGCTTGACGGACCCGGTGTTCGAGTACGGCCACGCCGACGGCTGCTCGATCACGGGCGGCGTAGTGTACCGGGGCCGTGCGGTCCCGGCGCTAGTTGGCCACTACCTGTTCAGCGACTGGTGCGCCGGCTGGATCCGCTCGTTTCGCCTGGCCGGAGGCGCTGCGCGCGACTACACGGAGTGGGACCCCGGCACCGCCGGATCGGTGACGAGCTTCGGCGTGGACAGTGCCGGCGAGGTCTACGTGCTGAGCAGCGGCGGGTCGGTGTTCCGGCTGGCCTCGAGGTAAGCTGGTAAACCCTGCGGCGCCGACTTGATTTTGCTTTGACAAAGCAAAATAACTTAGGTAGCTTGCTCGAACCATGGTGACCACATCCCACGGTGGCGGCGCCGGCTCGGGGACCGGCGTGAGTAAGGCGCAGCGTGTGCTCGAGCGCATGGACCTCGGCACCGCCGTGCGCGCCCTGATCGAGTACTACCCGAGGATCTACTTTGCCTGCCACGTGCGTCACGTGCGGGACCGGACAGGTCGCAAACTCTCGGCACATCAGGCGAGCATTCTCGACCACCTCGACACGGTTGCCGGCACGGGCCTCAGCGAGCTGGCGCTGCACATGGGAGTCACGCCCTCCACCATGTCGCTGGCCATCGACCGGCTGGAGCGTGAGGGCTACGTGAGGCGTTCTCGGGACCGCAGGGACGGCAGGCGGGTGGAGCTGCGGCTCACCCCGAAGGGTGCCCAGATCAAGGAGCGCGACAAGGTGCTCGACCCCGAGCTGGTGAGGACAATGTTGTCCACGCTTACCGCCGAGGGGCGGGCGCGGGCGATTGGTGGGCTGGAACTCCTGGCGCGGGCGGCCAGCACTGCTATGTACATCAAGCAGTCGCGGACCGCCTCGTTCAGGCACAGGAACCCGGACGCGGAGTGAGGGAGGGACCGTTATGAAATGGATACTGATCGTCCTCGGGGTGTTGGTGGCGCTGGTCGCCGTGGTGTTCGTGGTCGGGCTGCTGCGTCCGAAGTCGCACGTCGCCTCCCACACGGTGGTGCTGGCCGCCGCGCCGGAGAGCGTGTGGGCCGTGATCACGGACTTCGCCCGGCAGCCCGAGTGGGTGCCGCAGATCAGCCGAGTCGAAGCCGCAGGCGAGCGGGACGGGATGCCGCAGTGGAGGGAGTGGTTTGACGGGTTCGAGGCGACTGTCGTAATCAGGACCTCGGACCCGCCGCGGCTGCTGGTGAAGGAGATCCTCCCGACCGGGCCGTTCCACGGTTCCTGGACCTGGGAACTGAGTCCCGAGGGCACGGGCACGCGCCTGACAATCACCGAACGCGGCACCGTCGAGAATCCGTTCTTCCGCGGGATGATGGTGTTCCACGACAACACGAAGAGCGCGCGGGACTACGCGGCGGCGCTGGAAAGAAGGCTGGGGAGTTGACTAACCCACATACCCGCACTATTTTACCTGCCAGACATAGCCACCCACCCGCGCAATGGCGGTCAGCCCCCCAAAGGGAGGGGCGCCGTAGCCGGGGAGAGGTGGCAGTTTTTTTGATGCCTGGAGGTGAGCAATGAAGGAGCCAACCAAGAAGGATCTCCTCAAGGAGCACGTTGTCGGGATCGACATCAAGCAGCACGACGTGCGCGAGCTGGTCGAGGCGATGAGCAACATGGCCTTCCAGGCGCGCAACCTCGGCCGCGCGGCGAAGATCTACGACACGATGCTCGCCGATGAGAGCTGCTCGGTGATCGTGTGCATGGCTGGCTCGCTGTGTTCGGCCGGCCTGCGCGAGGTCTTCATCGACATGGTCGAGAACCGGATGGCCGACGCGATCGTGTCCACCGGAGCCAACATCGTGGACCAGGACTTCTTCGAGGGCCTGGGGTTCCGGCACTACCGGGGCGACACCCGCGCCGACGACGACATGCTGCGGCGCAACGCCATCGATCGCATCTACGACACCTACATCGACGAGGACGAGCTTCGCATCTGCGATATGACAGTGGCGAAGATCGCCGACGAGATGCTGGCCGCGGGCGGCCCGCGAGCCGTTAGCTCGCGCGAGTTCATCCGCGAGATGGGCGCGTACCTGGCCAGGCACCATCCCAACACCCGCAGCATCGTGCGCGCCGCGTACGAGCACGATGTGCCGGTTTTCGTGCCGGCCTTCTCCGACTGCTCAGCGGGCTTCGGTCTGGTATACCACCAGACGCAGCACCCGGACGGTTATATCGCCATCGACTCGGCGGCCGATTTCCGCGAGTTGACCGAGCTGAAGCTCAAGGCGGGCCGCACCGGGCTGTTCATGATCGGCGGTGGCGTGCCCAAGAACTTCGCCCAGGACATCGTGGTCGCCGCCGAGATCCTCGGCGAGGACCCGGAGATGCACAAGTACGCGGTGCAGCTCACCGTGGCCGACGAGCGCGACGGCGCGCTGTCAGGTTCGACGCTGCGCGAGGCGAACAGCTGGGGCAAGGTTGACCTCGGCGAGGAGCAGATGGTCTTTGGAGAGGCTACGGTCACGCTGCCGCTGGTGGCCGGCTATGTGTACCACAGGGGTTCGTGGCGGTCGCGGGCGGAGCGGCGGTTTGCGCAGATGTATGAGAAGGCGGGCGTAAAATAGTGGGACAGTGGGACGGTGGGACGGTGGGACGGTAAGGGCCATCTTCCACCTCAGAACGAGTGGGAGCGGACCAGCCGCAGCTCGGTGTCGTCGCCGAAGCGCAGCCAGGCCGACCAAGCCCCACGGCGATCGGCGCGTCTCAAGGCCGGGCCTAACAACCAGTAAGACTCATCGGCGCTGCGCCAGCCGTCCGCCGCCACGCCCACGCCCCACCTGCTTCCCTGCACCGCACGGGTGGCCTCGAAGCCATCCAGCTCGGTGTACGAGGCCAGCGAACCACTGGTTGGCATGAACCGGCCCAGGTAGCCGCGGGCGTTCCAGCCTCCGCCGTCTATGGTGACCCACATGCCCAGCGACACTCCGCGGCCCTCGGTACCGAAGGTCGCGTAGACCATCGGCAGCGCGCCTAACCAGCCGGTCACGTCGAAGTAGTATCCTCCCCCAACCCACAGTTCGTCCAGCACCTGGTCGCCCCAGTACAGCCCGTCCGCGACGATGCCGTTAGGTAGCGTGTGTGACACCTCGATGTAACGGTATTCCGTGGTAGACGCCCGCAACTCGACCTCGGTCTGGGCCCGGGCGGTCCCGACCGCTAGGCACAGCACCAGCGCCAGCCGTTTCATGCGAGCTGCCTCAGCGGACAGCGGATTGCGGACATCGGCTCGGAGCCACCATCCATAACTTCAAGGTATCAGCCGGTAACCCCACCCACCAGAACGTTAGTCCGACTGGACATGTCCGCATCGACGCAGAGCAGCCCGCAGCTCAGGAGCGCGCGGATCTTGCTGTTGCCCAGTTTGGTGATCGCGTCTAGTCAGCCTACCGGGCCGACTTCGAGCAGCGCCCAGGCGTCGGCGCGGAGCGCGTCTCGAAGACGGGCTTGGCTGAAAGAACCCGCATCTGCATACTTGTCATCGGACCTCTCCTCAGGTTATGGCCCTCTCAAGGCCGCATCGCAGCGCTGGCACATTGGTGCCGTTCAGGGGAGGAGTCCATCCCATCATTGAACCTGTCGTGCTCGCCGGGCGGCGCACTGGGCGACTGCGACAAGCCAGGTAGCGGCCCGCTCGCACGCAGGTAACGCCAGGCTGAAGGGTCTATGAGAATCGCCCAAGTATCTCCTCTGTATGAAAGCGTTCCTCCCAAGTACTACGGTGGAACCGAGCGAGTCGTCTCGTACCTGACGGAGGAGTTGCACCGCCAGGGCCACGAGGTAACGCTGTTCGCGAGCGGGGACTCGGTAACAGCGGCGCGACTGGTAGCCGCGTGCCGGCGTTCGCTGCGCCTGGACAAACACTGCGTTGACCAGATGGCGCACCATGTGCTCATGTTGGAACGAGTGTTTCAATGCGCCGGGGAGTTCGACGTGGTCCACTTCCACGTGGACTACCTGCATTTCCCGCTCTCCCGCCGGAAGAGCCTGGTTCACGTGACGACCCTGCACGGGCGGCTCGACATACCGGACCTCGAGCCGCTCTATCGGGAGTTCCGCGAAATGCCCGTGGTGTCGATCTCCAACGCACAGCGTGAGCCTCTGCCGTGGGCCAACTGGCAGGCCACGGTGTACCACGGGCTGCCGGACGATCTGTACCGGTTTCGCCCGGAGGCGGGAACATATTTCGCTTTCCTGGGGCGGATCTCTCCGGAGAAGCGCGTGGATCGCGCCATCGAGATCGCCAAGCGAGTCGGCATGCCGCTGAAGATCGCAGCGAAGGTCGATCGCGTGGATAGCGATTATTTTCAGGGAGTCGTGGCGCCGCTCCTGCGCGATCCGCTGATTGAATATGTCGGAGAGATCGGCGATGGCGAGAAGGACGAGTTCCTCGGTAACGCCTACGCCTTGCTCTTTCCCATCGACTGGCCCGAGCCCTTCGGACTCGTAATGATCGAGGCGATGGCCTGCGGCACGCCGATCATCGCCTACCGTCAAGGCTCGGTGGCCGAGGTCATCGAGGAAGGACACACGGGGTTCATCGTCACGACGCTAGAAGACGCTGTCGAGGCGGCACGGCGCATCCCGGAGCTGAGCCGCAAGCGCTGCCGCGAGGTTTTCGAGCAGCGCTTTACGGCGCGCCGCATGGCCGCCGACTCCCTACAGGTATACGAGCGCCTGGTCGGCAGTAAGTGTTCTCGCTCCCAGGAGGCGTGATCGAGGTGAACGAGGAAATCATTTCGGTCCGCGAGCACTTCTACATCCTTTCCACGTCTCCTCGCATCGATGACCGCACGCGCGTGCTCAAACATGGCGATACGTTCGCCATTTTCGACCGGTTCGGCGACATCGAGGGCTACGGGACCGGCGAGCTTGGCATCTACCACAAGGACACCCGGTTCGTTTCGCGATTGAGCCTCAAGGTGGGCTCTGAGCGTCCCTTTCTCTTGAGCTCATCCATTAAGGATGACAACGCCCTACTTGCGATTGATGCGACCAATCCGGATATCACGCGGAATTCCGCAGTGGAGGTTCCCCACGGCACGGTGCACATCTTTCGCTCCCAGCTGCTCTGGAACCAGACCTGCTACGGGCGCATCCGGATCCGTAACTATGGCCTCCACGGCGTGCGCCTGAGCTTCTCGCTCGAATTCGGCGCGGACTTTGCAGATGTCTTTGAGGTGCGCGGTGCCAGACGAACGCGGCGCGGTCAGCAGTTGGTCGAGCAGGTGCAGGCGGACAAGATCATCTATGCCTACGAGGGGCTGGATCGGCGCCTGCGCAGGACGCGGATCGCATTCGATCGCGTGCCCGCCGTGCTTACCGATGGGGAAGCACGCTACGAAGTCAATCTCGGGCCCGGCGATGAGGAAGTGTTCGGGTACGCGATCGCCTGCGAAGTCGCCGCTCCGGCCGACACCGTGGCCCCGCCGCAGCGCCTCTCGCTGGGGTACGAGGAAGTCTCGCGGCAGGCCGCCGCCGCGCTACGCAGCGCGCGCGCCGACTGGGCCGACATCTTTACGTCTAACGAGCAGTTCAACGACTGGCTGAACCGCTCGCTTGCCGACCTGAACATGATGCGAACCGACACACGCCATGGCGCCTATCCTTACGCCGGCGTGCCGTGGTTCTGCACGGCCTTCGGGCGCGACGGCATCATCACGGCACTCGAGTGCCTGAGCTTCAACACCGCCTTCGCCCGTGGGGTTCTAGCATACCTCGCCGCCACCCAGGCAGAGACGGAGAACGTCCACCAGGATGCCGAGCCAGGCAAGGTGCTGCACGAAGTACGCGATGGCGAGATGGCGGTTGTCGGAGAAGTGCCGTTCCACCGCTATTACGGGAGTGTCGATGCGACGCCGCTGTTCGTAGTGCTGGCCGGCGCCTATTACGAACGCACCGGCGAGATGGAGTTCCTCCGGTCGCTCTGGCCGCACATCCTTCGCGCCCTCGATTGGATCGACAGATATGGAGACCGGGACGGCGACGGGTTCGTCGAGTACGCCAGGCGGTCGCAGCAGGGCCTAACCAACCAGGGATGGAAGGACTCCGAGGACTCGGTGTTCCACGCCGACGGATCGCTGGCGCAAGGGCCGATCGCCCTGTGTGAAGTGCAGGGCTACGTCTACGCCGCCAAGCGGGCGGCCGCCGGCCTCGCCGCGGCGCTCGGTGATGAGGATCGGGCGCGGATCTTGGCGGAGGAGGCGGAGGCTTTGCGTGACCGCTTCGAGTCCACCTTCTGGTGCGAAGAGATCTCGACGTACGCCCTGGCCCTGGATGGCCACAAGCGACTATGCCGCGTACGCACGTCGAACGCCGGACATTGTCTGTACGCCGGGATCGCGACGGACGAGCACGCCCGACGCGTCGCGGCGACGCTCACCTCCGAAGCATCCTTCTCCGGCTGGGGCGTGCGCACCGCCGCCGCTGGAGAGGCGCGATACAACCCCATGTCCTATCACAACGGTTCTGTTTGGCCGCACGACAATGCGTTGATCGCCGCAGGTTTCGCGCGTTACGGCCTCAAAGACCAAGCGGCACGGATTCTCACGGGGCTCTTCGACGCGACCTTGTTCCTCGATCTGCACCGTCTTCCCGAGCTGTTCTGCGGCTTTCCACGCCGCCACGGCGAGGCTCCGACCCTCTACCCTGTTGCTTGCTCGCCGCAAGCATGGGCCTCGGCGGCGGTGTTCCTACTGCTCGAGAGCTGCCTCGGGCTCAAGGTGCAGGGCTCCCAACGCCGGGTCGTGTTTTCAAGGCCTGTGTTGCCTGAATCCCTGATGCAGGTGTCAATCAAAGGTTTGCGGGTCGGAGAGGCATCCATAGACGTTGAAGCCATCCGCCACGATGAAGGTGACGTGGGCATTAACGTGATACGGCGACAAGGGGATTTGGAAGTATTGATACAGAAGTGACGGGAGCTTGCTTGAGAGTTTGCATATCGCGCCAGCTAACAGCAGTGTTTGCCGGATAGCGCTGCGCGCCGCCGCTGGTGCGGGGCGCTAATTCACGGGCCGCAGCAGCGATGCAGGCGCACCCCGACCTGACTGGATAGGACGATTGGTGACGCTAGCCGCCGGGCTGGTGGGTGAAGACCGTGGCGTGCTACCGGTCCACGGCCGCCGCTAGACGGGCCGCCCCCAGCGCCTGCTCGAAATCGGACTGGATCAACTCGAGGTCCTCCAGCCCCACCGAGACCCGGATCAGGTCGTCACAGATCCCAGCCGCCTCGCGCTCGGCCTTGGGCAGGTGCGCGTGCGTCATCGTCGCGGGATGCTCGACCAGGGTGTCGGTGCAGCCTAACGACACTGCCCGCTTCGCGACTCTGAGCGCGTCGAGGAACCGGGCGCCGGCTTCCATGCCGCCCTTGATGCCGAAGGCGACCATGGCCCCGTAGCCGCTCATCTGGCGGCTGGCGACCTCGTGACCGGGATCGTCCGGCAACCCCGGATAGCGCACCCAGCTGACGGCCGGCTGAGCGGCGAGCCACTGCGCCAGCCGGAGCGCCGTCTCCGAGGCGCGCCGCACCCGCAGCTCCAGAGTCTTGGAGCCCTGGTACAGCAGCCACGCGTCGAACGGGCTCGGCACCGCGCCCAGCAGCTTGCGCAGCGTGAGCAGCCGGTCGTTGAGCCAGGCAGTGTCCGTGGTCACTACCGCACCGCCAATCACAGTGCCGTGGCCGCCCAGATACTTGGTGCTGGAATGCACCACGATGTCGGCGCCCAGCTGCAGCGGGCGCTGGAAGACCGGCGTGGCAAAGGTGTTGTCCACCACCAGCCGCGCGCCGACCTCCTGCGCCAGCGCCGCCGCCAGCCTGAGGTCAACCACGTCGAGCGTGGGATTGGCCGGGGTCTCGACGAACAGCGCCACCGTGCGCGGCAGCGACACCGCACGGCGCAGGCCGTCGGCGTCGCCCGCCCTCACGGTGGTGACCCGGATCCCCAGATGCGGCAGCAGGTCGCCTAACAACTCCGCCGTGCCCCCGTACAGCGGCTCGGTGGCCACGACGTGGTCCCCCTGGCCGGCGAGGGCAAGCAGCGTCGCCGAGATGGCGCCCATGCCGGAGGAGAAGGCGAGAGCAGAGGGCACGGAGGGCACGAGGGGCACGGGGGGCGCGGGGTGCACGGCTTCAAGAGCCGCCAACCGGGCTTCCCAGGCCGCAACCGTCGGGTTACCCAGGCGGGTGTAGACAAAGCCGGGCTTCTCGCCGGCGAACAGCGCGGCGGCCTGCGCCGCGCTGTCGAAGGTAAAGGTCGAAGTCTGGTAGATCGGTGGCTCGTGGCTGCCGTACGGGTCCGGGACCAGAGCGCGCGAAACGTGAGGCGCGTCCATCGTGGTCACTCCAGGGGAAGGGCCGTCTCGGCCTTGAACGTCGAGAGCACAACCGACGAGTTGAGCCGCTCCACGCCCGGCAGCCGGGTGAGCGTGTGAAGCACCAGGTCCTCATAGTGCGCGGTGTCGCGGCACACCACGTGAAGCAGGAAATCGGCGGTGCCGGTGGTGTGGTGACACTCCAGGATCTCGGGCACTCCTTCGACCGCCTGGCGAAACTTCATTACGGCTCCCTCGCGGTGCAGCGCGAGCGTCACCGCAACGAACACGTTGAAGCGGAACCCGAGCCGCTCGGGCCGCAGCAACGCGACGTAGCCGCGGATGATTCCGGCCTCCTCCAGCCGTCGCAGCCGCTCGTGAACGGGCGGCGCCGAGAGTCCGACACCCTCGGCCAGCCGCGCAACCGGAAGCCTCCCATCTCGCTGGAGGAGCGAGAGAAGCTTTCGATCAACATCGTCGAGTGTGACTTCATGATTCTTAGTCTGAACCATATGATCACATAATATCATTATGCGATCTGCCGTCAATACCTTCGAAAATGCGACTGGTCGAATAGGAACTAGGCAGGGCCTGGTCGGTACCGTATACTATTGACCCAGAGTGGGTTACGGGTTCTCCGGCCGGCGCCGCCCGGCCAGTCGCAGGGGTCTGGCCGCAGCGCTGGTGGGCGTGGTGCTGGCGGGGGACGTGCTGACCCCCTCGTACCGTTCCGCCGTCCTACCGCCCTACCGCCATACCGCTACACCGGCTCACCGCCAGGACCTCCCGCTACGCATTGCCTTCGTCGGCGACATCAACTTCGCCCGCTCGCTGGCGCGCGATTACATCTTCGCCGGCCGCGGCGGCGAGATCTTCGGCGCAATAGCGGAGCGGTTGCGCGGCTATGACCTGACGATCGGCAACCTCGAGAGCATCATTCTCGAGCGGGGCAGCTATAGCGATCCCACCGGGGTGCTGCGGTTCGCCGGCCCGGTGCAGAGCCTGCCGCTACTGCTCGAGGCAGGGTTCGACGGCGTGGGAACGGCCAACAACCATGCCTGGGACTTCGGCTGGGCCGGCCTGATGGAGTCGCTGGGCCACCTCAACCAGCAGGGGATACCTAACGCGGGCACCGGACCCACGCTGGCCGACGCGTGGCGGCCGCTCGTTTATCGGGTGAACGGCTGGACCATCGCGGTGTTCTCGCTTACCGCCATCATCAACTGGCCGGGCCTTGGCATCGAGGGCTCGCCGGCCGCGTGTTGCGTGGCCTGGGCGGACACGGCCCTTGCGGCGCGGTGGTTCCGGCTGGCGCGCGACTCGATAGGCGCCCAGCGGGTCTACGCCTTCGTGCACGCGGGGCCGGTGGAATACCAGGCGGTCCCGCACCCGCGCGTGGTCGCGCTGTTCCGCGGCCTGATCAATGCCGGAGCCGACGCCGTGATCGGCCACCACCCGCACGTTCCGCAGGGCATGGAAATGTGGCGCGGCCGCCCCATCGCGTACTCGCTGGGGAACTTCGTCTTCCGGCAGTACCGGCCGTGGACCGATCGCGGGCTGCTGGCGGAGCTGATCGTGAGAGAGGGCCACCCGGACTCCATCCGGCTGGTGCCGCTTGCCGTGGGTTACACCGCCCGCGTGCTGGAGGGGGCCGATTCGGCCCGCGTGATGGCGCACGTGGACTCGATTTCGAGGCTGATCGGCTTGCCCAATGGGCGAGCGCGGCGTAACGTTGCGCGGCCCGCCGGGCCAGCTCAGACCCGCCGTACCCCAAGGGAATGACTGCGTGGAAGATCGTTCGCTCGCCTTTTTGAAGGAGCTGCTAGACACACCGGGGCCGTCCGGTTTCGAGCAGGCGCCCGCCCGCCGCTGGCGCGCCGAGGCCGCCGCGTGCGGCGCGGAGGTTCGTGGCGACGTTCACGGGAACTCGTATGCCACTCTGAACCCAGGGGGCGCACCGCGCGTGATGCTGGCGGGCCACGTGGATGAGATCGGCGTGATGATCGTGCACGTCGACGATGACGGCTACCTGTACTTCGCGCCGATAGGCGGATGGGACAGCCAGGTGCTGGTCGGCCAGAGGGTAATGATACGGGGCACCGGGGCGCCGGGGCACCGCGGCGGCGAGGGGACGCCGGTTACGGGCGTGGTGGGGAAGAAAGCCATACACGTCATGAAGCCGGATGAGCGGGACAAGGTCTCGAAGATCACCGACCTATGGATAGACATCGGCGCTTCGAGCAAGGCCGAGGCGCTGGAGCGGGTGCGGGTTGGCGACTCCGGCGTGATCGCCACTCAGGTGCTCGAGTTCCCCAACGGCCGCATCGTCTCGCGCTCGATCGACAACCGCATCGGGGCTTTCGTGGTGCTCGAGGCCGTGAGGCGGCTGGCGAAGGGCTCCGGCTTCAGCGCCTGCGTTACCGCGGTGGCCACGACTCAGGAGGAGATCGCGCACACCGGCGGTGGAGCGCGGACCAGCGCTTTCGCGCTCGAGCCCGAAGCGGCGGTGGTGGTGGACGTCACTCACGCCACCGATTCGCCCGGCATGGAGAAGAAGGAACTGGGCGACTTCAAGCTGGGCGGCGGGCCGGTGCTCTCGCGCGGATCGGCAGTGAGCCGGGTGGTGTTCGACCAGCTGGTCGCGGCGGCGGAGGCCAGCTCGATCCCGTACGGCATCGAGGCCTCGCCGCGCTTCACCAGCACCGACGCCGACGCGATATTCACCACGCGGCGCGGGGTGGCTACCGGCCTGGTGTCGGTGCCGTGCCGCTACATGCACAGCCCTAACGAGATGGTGAGCCTGGACGACCTGGACCGCGCCGCCGAGCTGCTGGCAGCCTGGGTCCGCCGCCTCGACCGCTCGACAAGTTTCATACCGGATTAGTCTTCCTCTGACCCTCTTACCCCTGATCCCATGACCCATAAGCCCTTCATCAGCGACGACCAGCGGGTCGCCGAGTTCACCCTCAAGAGCGTGCTGTGGGGCGCATTCTTCGGCATCCTGTTCGGCGCGGTGACCGTGTACCTGGCGCTGCGCGCCGGCCTGACGGTGAGCGCATCGATTCCCATCGCTGTGCTGGCGATCACGATCCTGCGGCTGTTCAAGAGCACGATCCTCGAGAACAACATCGTACAGACCGCGGGCTCGGCCGGCGAGTCGATCGCCGCGGGCGTAGTCTTCACGCTGCCGGCGCTGATCTTCCTCGGCTACAACCTGGAGATCATGCGGATCTTCCTGATCGCGCTGGCCGGCGGCATCCTCGGCGTGCTGTTCATGATCCCGCTGCGCCGCACCCTGATCGTGAAGGAGCACGGCAATCTCCAGTATCCCGAGGGGACTGCATGCGCCGACGTGCTGATCGCAGGCGAGAAGGGCGGCAGCTTCGCCGGCCGCGTGTTCATCGGGTTCGGCTTCGGCGCGATCTACAAGCTGGTAATGGAGGGCTTCAGGTTCTGGCGTTCCACTCCCAGCTACGATCCGCGGTTCTATCCGGGGGCTCGCGTAGCCGCGGACATCACTCCGGAGTACCTGGGCGTGGGCTACATCATAGGCCCCAAGATCGCGGGGACGATCTTCGCCGGCGGCGTGCTGAGCTGGCTGGTGCTGATTCCGCTGATCAAGTTCTTCGGCTCCAACGTAAGCACGGCGATCTTCCCGGGCACGGTGCCAATCGCTGACATGACGCCGAGCCAGATCTGGTCGTCGTACATCCGGCCCATCGGCGCCGGCGCGGTGACGGCGGCCGGGCTGTTCACGCTGATCCGCACCATTCCCACCATCGTCGATTCGCTGAAGGCGGGCATGCGGGACATCAGGGCCGGAGCCGGCGTGGTGGGAGAGCGGCTGCGCACCGAAACCGACCTGCCTAACTCCGTGGTGTTCGGCGGATCGGGGCTGCTGGTCCTCGGACTGTGGGCGCTGCTCTCCATCAACATCAACCCGGGCTACTGGTTCCACAATCTGGTTGCTTCGATCCTGATCGTGGTGTTCGGGTTCCTGTTCGTGACGGTCTCGAGCCGCATCGTGGGCATCATCGGCAGCTCGTCGAACCCGATCTCCGGCATGACCATCGCCACGCTGATGGCGGTGTCGCTGATCTTCGTGGCCGTGGGCTGGGTCGGCGGCGCGTGGGCGGCGGTGGCGCTGTCGATCGGAGCGGTGGTGTGCATCGCGGCGGCCAACGCCGGTGCCACCAGCCAGGACCTCAAGACCGGGTTCCTGGTCGGTGCCACGCCGCGGCTGCAGCAAATCGCGCTGGTGATCGGCGTGCTGGCCTCGGTGGGTGTGATCGGATACACGCTCACCTCGCTCAACGACGCTTACACCCGGGTCGAGCCGCAGACCTACACCAGCGTCGCCATGACGCCCGAGATGAAAGACCTGGGCACGGTGCAGCACGAGGGTCACGAATACCGGCTGGTCAACGTGATCGGCTCGCGCACCATCCCCGACGGCCGCTACTACTACAACGCCGCCGAACAGCGAATTGACTTCCGCGAGCAGCCTGGCATCGGTTCCCAGAACCTGCCTGCGCCGCAGGCGCTGCTGATGAGCACCGTGATCAACGGCATCCTGAACCGCAACCTGCCGTGGGGGCTGGTGCTGTTCGGCGTGTTCATCGTCGTGATGATGGAACTAGCGGGGATCCGGTCGCTGAGCTTCGCGGTGGGCGCCTACCTGCCGATCTCCACCACGCTGCCGATCTTCTGCGGCGGCCTGGTGAAGTGGCTTGCCGAGCGGCAGGCGAGCCCGCAGGCCGGCGGGCACGGCGAGGGCGAGGTGTCGAGCGGCTCGCTGGTGGCGACCGGACTGATCGCGGGAGGATCGATCGCGGGACTGGTGGTCGCCTTCATGGAAGCTCGCCGCAAGGACCACGAGGGCTGGCTTGACTTCTCCGACTCGCTAGGCGCGTTCGCGACCAGCAACCTGGTTGCCGTGGTGCTGTTTGTAGGCATGGGAGCGTTCCTGTACTGGCTGGCGAAGAAGAAGATCGAAACGACTTGATCGGCAGGCCGGTTTAGAACGATATCGGGGTCGCCGGGCGCGCATTGGTCCGGCGCCTGGCGATCCCGGTGAGCCACGAAACCACGGTGCCCCTGCGGCGATTGTACGAAACAGCAGCGACCGCGACGCCGACATGATCTGCAGCTGTGCCGCGGCGCTCATCCATGTCGCGAAGTCCTCTGCTTGAGACTGCAGTTGGGACACCAGCGGGACCCGGGGCGTAACGCAGGCGGCGTTCTCGCGGCGGTGGCCGCTGTTGCGCTTGCCGCTCCGCTCCAGTCACAGCCTCGCCTGGAGCCGCACGATGCGCGGTTCTGGCTGGCCGCGTCGGCGCTGCTGGCAGCGGCAGCCGCCCACGACGCGTCGCTTTCCGCGGATGCCTCTCGCAACCAACGCACCATCGTCGCGCGACTTGCCGGAGAACTGGAACCAGTCGGTCGCGAGCGGTACGCGGTGCCGGTACTGGGCGGCGCATGGTTGGTATCGCGGCTGGCCGGCGGCGGCCGCGCCTCGCGAGCAGTGTTGCGGATCGCGGCCGGTTACTTCGCGGCCGACTTCCTGACCACCGCGCTCAAGACGGGGCTGGGTCGCCACCGGCCCGACACGCTGGGCGGTGGCGCGTGGCGGTTTCGGCCCTTGAGCGGCCAAGCCGAGTGGCACGCGCTGCCCTCGGGCCATGCGGCGCACGCCTTCGCTCTGGCAGCCGCGGTCTCGGATGAAGTGGGAAGCCGCACGGTAGCTGTCGCTGCGTACGGTGTTGCTGCTCTGGTGGGCTGGCAGCGCGTCGTCTCGCGCTCGCACTGGCCCAGCGACGTCGTGGCCGGGGCGCTCGTCGGCGTCGTGGTGGCTCGGACCACGGGGCGCTGGTTGCGACGCGGCCCGCTGGGCGAGGAGCCTTCCGATGTCCGCCAGCCGTCGCGGCATCGAGACGTGCGAGTCGCTATCGCGCCGGGCATCCTAGTGGTAACCGTGCCCGCGCGCTCGCCGTAGGAGCATGCCGTCGCGACCGAGCGGATTCCGGCGCGGTGGCGCTATTCGCGGTTCGCGTCGCGAGTCGCCAATAGCGGTCGTAGCTGTTGTGAGAACCACCCTGAGGCGCAGTTCCCCGGGGAACTGGGGCGCCTCAGGAGCGGCGATCACGTAAAGATTATCTCGCCCCCGGCGGCCATCTCGTAGAACTCGCCGACGGTGATCACATCCTCCAGCGAGTCAACGAAATCCTCCCGCTTCAGTCCGAACAGATCCACCGATGCCTTACACGCAAACAGCCGCACGCCGGAGTCGGCGCACAGCTGGACGAACTCGGCAATCGGCGGGATGTCGAGCGATTCGATCCTGCGGGACATCATTCTGGTCACCAACCAGCTCACCCCTGGCAGCGCGCCTAACCAAGTCGGCAGGTGCAGGCCAGGATTGCCTACCGTGGCCACTTTGATGCGGTTTTGCCGTCTGCTGGTGATGGCGTCGAGGCCGAAAAAGGTGAAGAACAGGTTGGCCTCGATTCCCTCCATGCGCGCGCCGTTGGCCAGGATGAGACCCGGGTAGATACCCTCGAGCGAACCGCGCGAGACGATTACCGACACCTTCTGGATTGCCTGCGTGCTCATATGCACCCCTTGGGCTTCGGAATCCCCGCGATCTTCGCCGCGAGCTTCGCTGGCCCCTTCGGAAACAGCTTGTAGAGCTCCTTCACGTCCACGCCGGATGTCTTGCCAAGCGTGCGGATGCTTGGCGCCGATCCGGTACTCAGGTACGTGTCGCGCATGAACATGATCACTTTCCAGTGCCGGTCGGTCAGCTCCGTTATGCCCACCGAGCGGGCGATCTCCACGGCCAGTTCCTCGTTCCACTGCTCTGGCTTCTGAAGGAAGCCCTCGGCATCCACCTCGAGTTCGCGGTCTAGCAGCCTGATCGTCGTCATCGCTTCTCCTCTATGCCGTCGCGGGTTCGGCGGCAGGGGTCTCCTGCTCGTTGAACCCATGTTTGCCGCGCATCGACATCCTGGCGCTCACGAGCGGCATGTCGTGGCCCGGCAGTAGCAGGTTCCAGTAGATCCAGCGGAAGGCGAGCTTGCCCCAGTGGTTCAGGCGTGACTCCTCCAGCAGGCGCAGCGGTCCGATGTGCGGGATCGGGAACCGCCCGGGCAGCGGCTGTACATCGTAGTTGAAGTCAATTAGGAGCGCCTTGCCGAATCCCGTTTCGATGAAGCAGTTGGCGTGGCCGTCGAAGTCGGCCCTCAGCGGCTTGCCGTCCAGGAACCGGGCCACGTTCTCCTCCAGGACCTCGGCCTGGAAGTGCGCGACCGAGCCCGCCTTCGAGGTGGGGACGTTGCTCGCATCGCCCAGTGCGAAAATGTTGCTCTTCCGCTCCGACTGCAGCGTGCGCTGATTCACCCTCACGAACCTGAGGTCGTCGCCGAGGCCCTCGGACCGCCCCACCCACTGTGCGCCGGCGTGCAGCGGCACGGTGACGAGCAAATCGAACGGAACCTCGCGCTCGTCGAACGAGACCAGGCGCCCCGCGGCGCCGTCCACGCTGCCGGTGTTGAACTCGGTGACGAGCTCGATGCGCTTCTCGCGCAGAAAGTGGGTTAGCTCGCGGGCGCAGATCGGTTTGGTGAACGCCGAGTCGAGGGGAGTGACAAATGCGATATCGACCCGGTCGCGAATGCCGCGGCGCGTGAAGTACCAGTCGGCGAGGAACGCGAATTCCAGCGGCGCCACCGGGCACTTGATAGGCATGTCGGTGATGTTTACCACCAGCCGCCCGCCCTCAAATCGTTCCAGCGCGCCACGCAGCGCCGTCGCCCCTTCCAGCGTGTAGAAGTCGAACACGCGCTCGCGCCAGCCCGGTCCGGTCATTCCCTCGGTTTCCTCGGGTGCCGTGGTCACACCGGTTGCGACGATCAGCGCGTCGTAGGCGAAACTGCGGCCATCCACCAGGTGGACCAGATCGGCATCCGGCTCCACGCGGTCGATCGCGCCGACCACGTAGTCGACGCGCTCGTCGAGCTGACGGCAGCGCGGCTTTACCAGGTCGGTCTCGTCATATATCCCGAACGGAACGAACAGCAGGCCCGGCTGATAGATGTGCCGGTTGTCCTGGTCCACAACAGTTATGCCCAGTTCGCCGCGGGCGAGTTCGCGGCGATATCGCTTCGCCAGGCGGTTGGCCATGATCGTGCCGGCGGTACCGGCCCCGAGAATTGCTATGCGAGTCATCGTTGAGTCCGTTTCTGATGGTTGCGGCCCGAGCTGTGGCCGGCCGCACCACCGGCCGGCCTCATGTCGCACTCCCTGATGCACGCCAGCACTCGGTACACCTTGGGTTCGGTGATCCGGTAGAACACGAACGGCCCGGCGCGGCGCGCGCCGACGATCCCCCTGCCCCGCAGGATTCCCAGCTGCTGCGACACCATTGCCTGGGTGGCCCCGGTGCGCAGGTGCAGGTCGGTGACCGTCTTCTCACCCGATTCCAGCGCATCGAGCAGCTGAAGCCTGAGGGGATGGCCCAGGCACTTGATCACCTCGGCGGCGTGGCTGAGCACTCCCGGATCCAGAGTTGGCGCTGCGGTTGGCACCGGTTCCTCCCTGTTGGCATAGGGATATTGCTCTATTGCCATATCAGGGAACACAAATGTCCGGTGAAGGTTTGTTCAGGCAGGTTGCTGGTGTTGCTGTATCCAGGCTGGGCGCCGGGGCTGCCCGCCTGGCTCCCGGTTCTGGCGCTGCTGTGGGTGGCGGCAGCTGGGCGCTAGAGCGGTTCGTTGAGGAGGCGAAGGAGGAGGTTGCGGAACCGTGCGTCAGGCTACCGCCGGCGGTGGATAGGGGGCGGTAAATGCAGCAGGGCGATGAGCCGGCAAGAAGGCGCTTGCGGCCTAGGGCCGTGCCGTCACAGCGCCTTAGCGCTCCCTCTCCACCGCACGAGCGTGCGCCTCGAGTCCTTCCATTCGCGCCAGCGCCGCGACGTCCCCAGCGGCGCGCGCCGGATCGCTGAGCTCCAACCAGGCCTGCACCCGAAGGAAGTTCAGGGCTGACAGGCCGCCCGCGAACCGGGCGGTCCCAGCGGTGGGCAGCACGTGGTTGCCGCCCACGCCGTAGTCTCCGAATACCACGCTAGTCTTCGCGCCGAGGAACAGGGTTCCGGCGTTGCGCAGCCGCCCGGCCAGCGCCACCGGGTCGCGCACCGACAGCTGCAGGTGCTCGGGCGAAATGCGGTCGCACACCTCTGCGATCTCCCGCGCGCCGTCGCACACCACGGCAGCCGCGGTTCGCAGCGCCGCGATGGCGATGGGCGACGTGGTGAGATCATTAAGCTGCCTTACGAGTTCCCGCTCGACCGCGTCAACCACTTCAATGCTGTCGGTGACGAGAGCTACCACGGCATCCGCGTCGTGCTCGGCCTGCGCCAGGAGGTCGGCAGCGACTGCCGCCGCGTCGGCCGAGTCGTCGGCAACCACTACCAGCTCGGACGGTCCGGCCAGGAAGTCAATGGCCACCTCGCCCGCGACGTGCTTCTTGGCGGCGGTGACCCAGCGATTGCCCGGTCCGACGATGATGTCGCGTGGCGCAATGCCGATGCCAAAGGCCATCGCGGCGATGGCCTGCGCTCCACCGACAGCCACAACCGCATCGGCGCCCGCGATCGCGGCAGCGCCAAGCATGACCTGGCCAGGTCTTGGGGTCGCGACCACCACGTCGGAGACGCCCGCGACGCGAGCGGTCACGGCGCCCATCAGCAGCGACGAGGGCAGCGGGTAGCGGCCGGCCGGCGCATAGCAGCCGGCCCGTTGTATCGGCACGATGCGATGTCCGGCTCTCCCACCCGGAACCGGCAGCTCGATCTCGCGCAGCGCATCGCGCTGCGCCTGCGCAAATGCGGCGATCCGGCCTGCAAGGCGCGTGAGAGCGTCGCGTTCGGCGCGACTCAGGCCCTCGAGGGCCTTCCGGAGCTCACTTCGCTCGTAGATCCACGGCGTGCCGCGCACCCAGCCGTCGAAACGCTCCGCGTAGTCCAGGAGCGCTGCTTCGCCACGACGTCTGACGTCCTCCACTATCGAAGCCGCCGCAGACAGCGTCTCAGCGTCCACGACCGCGCGAGGGATGGCTTCCAGCTCGCGTGGTGTGACTCGCCGCAGCATGGCGGTGCTCACGTCGCAGCCTGCACGTTCGCGCGCTTGCTGTCGCCACGCCGGCGTGTAATCCGGAGCGCGCGGCGCGCCAGTTCCCGTTCCACCTGTTCCAGCGTCACGCCGCTCGCGACCAGCTTGACGAGCGTGAAGTACAGAACATCAGCGGCCTCGTCCACGACCGCTCCAGGGCCGGTGGTAGCAGCGAGTTCAGCGGCTTCCTCCACGAGCTTTTCGGCGAGAAGCGATGGATCATCGAGCAACCGGCGCGAATATGACCCCTTATCGGGCAGCGAAGTGCGACCCCGCACCGTGCGCTCGAGCGCAGCCAGCGCCGGCGCGGAACCCCAGCAGGTTGCGGACCCGGAGTGGCAGAAGCCGGCGCCTTCCTGCCTGACGGTGAATCGGAGCGCGTCTCGGTCGCAGTCCAGGTCTACCCGGAGCAGCCGCTGCGTGGCGCCGGAGAGCTCGCCCTTGGTCCACATGCCCCTCCGCCGCGACTGGTAGATGCCGCGCCTTTCGTCAACCGCCAGCGCCAGGCTGTCCCGGCTCGACCACGCGAGGCCCAGAGCCGTTCCCCGTTCGTCCACCACGACGGTGGGTATGAGACCATCGGCCCGATCGCTCACGGGGATCGCGGCCACCGCCCGGCCGAGCGTTAGGGTCCCGGTGTAGAGCGCCATTCCCACCTGCGCGTCCGCGCCCATCCGGTCGAGCTCCGCGACCTCCTCGGCGGTTGTGATTCCGCCGGCGATTGTAACCCTAGCGCCCCCGGCGGCTCCGATCACAGCGCGAGCACGCGCCATGTCGGTGCCCACCAGTTGTCCCTCGCGCTCGACGAAGGTGACGAGGAAGCCACCTGCGAGCCCGCGCAGTTCAGCGATGCGTTCTGCGATACTGAGCCCGGTGAACCTGCGCCAGCCGTCCACTACCACCTCACCATTAACCGCGTCGAGCGCCACGATGACTCGCTCGCGGGGGAGACGGCGGAGCAGTGCAGGCTCGGCAGCCGTGCCGAGCACGATCCGCGCGGCACCGGCATCCAGCCACCGGCGCGCGGCAGCGAAGTCCCGGATGCCACCTCCGACGCGGCACGTTCCGGCAGCGCACAACTTTTCGACTACCGCGCGATTGTCACCAGATCCGCACGCTGCATCGAGATCCACGACGGCTACTTCCCCGGCCACCGAGAACCGTTCCAGCCAGTCGAGCGGGTTGCCCGCAGTAATCAGGAGTTCGCGGCCGCCAACGAGCTGGACTGCCATGCCAGCGCGAACATCTATCGATGGAATGATCACAGTCGCACCTCCACGCCCGCCTTCCACAGAGCGATCTTTGTCTCGGAGACGCTCACGTCCCCGTCATGAAACACCGACGCCGCAAGGACGGCATCGGCTCCCGCGCGCAGTGCAGCGGCGAGATCGTCAGGCGTTCTGGCGCCTCCGGAAGCGACAACTGGCACGCGAACCCGCGAAGTGACCGCCGTAATGAGCGGCAGGTCGTATCCGCGCCCAGTGCCATCACGGTCCACACTGGTGAGCAGCACCTCTCCGGCCCCCAGCTCCTGGACGCGCTCGGCCCATTCGACAACGTCAACCGCCGTGCGCTCCGTACCGGCTCGTACCACTACCTGCCACGCGCTCCTGCCGCCAGCCACCGCGTCAATCGAGACTGTAACGCACTGACTGCCGAAGCGGTCGGCCAACCGCGCGACCAGAGACGGATCACGCAGCGCGGCGGTGTTGACGGCGACCTTGTCCGCCCCCGCTTCGAGCAGTTCCGCGGCAGCATTGATGTCACG
>DATMBH010000183.1:0-8049 GCA_035559335.1 Gemmatimonadales bacterium | reverse complement strand
CCGGCCGTGGTGTGGGTCCTGATGGGATTCGGGTCGGTGACCTTCGCCGCTCGCCTGGGCGCCGGCCGCAAGGTAGTGGTCGGCGAGCGCCCGCTTGCCGAGCTGTCGGCCCTCGCCGCCGGTCTGGACCTGTTCGTGGCGCCGTACGAGGACGGACTGACCCTGCGGCGGACCGGAGCGATGTTTGGCCTTGCCCACGGGCTGCCGCTGGTCTCCAGTCGTGGGCACCTGTTCGACGAGGCTCTGGCTTCCGTGGCCGCATGCGCGCGAGATTGCGGAGATTTCGCGTGGCGGCTGCAGAGCCTAGTGCAGAGCGCGGAGGCCAGAGCCGCGCTGGCGGCGCGGGCGGTAGCGGCGCGCGAGTTAACCACTCAGGACAGGATGGCCGATCTGATTGTCGGGGCGTTTGCGGCGTGAAGCCGAAGGTGCTGTTCATCTTCCGGACCGGTGGTTACGGCACCGAGACGGCCATGCTGGAGGGCGTGCTCGCCTTGCCGCGCCGCCCGTTCGAGGCCTCGGTGTGCCTGCTCGAGCCGGGACCGGTCGAGGCGAGGTGGCGGGAGCGGGGCGTGCCGGTGGAAGTGCTCCCTTCCCGCTCCCGTCGCGCCGTTCCCGGCCGCGCCAGCGTGGCGCAGCTATCGGACTACATCTCAGCGAGCGGCGCGGCGATCGTCCATGCCGTCGGCGCGGCGGCGCACGCCGGCTCTGGTCCCGCCGCGCGCAGGGCGGGAGCGCGAGCGGTGTGGACCCAGTCGCGCCGTGCCTCGTGGAGCAGTCTGGTGCATCTCCGGGCCACGATGGCCCGCGCCGACCTGATCTTCGCGCCCACCGAGCGGCTGCGCGCGGCGCAGGCCAGGCTATCCAAGAAGCGTACCCGGGTCGAACTGCTGCCACCCGGAGTGCTGCTGCCGAGCGGGCTGCCGATGGAGCGGTGGGCCACGCAGCGCAGCCGCCTGGGGGTGCACTCCGGCGTGTTCCTCGCCGGCTCCATCGGACCGTTCATGCCTGATGACGGGCACGAGTCGTTTCTGCGCGCCGCGGCCTCGCTGTGCCGGGCGCGGGCCAGCGCCCAGCTGTTGTTGCTGGCCACCAACGAGGGCTCGATGGCCCAGGAGCGCGCCAGCAAGCTGCTGGCGCTGGCCGCCGATCTCGGCATCGGCGGCAGGGTGCGGCTGCTGTGGCCCCACGACGAGCCGGCCGACGCGTTAGGCGGCTGCGACGTGGCGGTGTTTTCGGGAACGGCTCGCGACGAGATTGCGATGCCGGTGATCCAGGCCATGGCTGCGGGCGTGGCGCTGGTTGTCCCGGAGAGCGGCGCCGCTGCGGACCTAGTGCAGCACGGCGTCACGGCGCTGGTGGCCGACACCCGTGATCCTGAGGCCTTAGCGGTGGTGCTGCTGATGCTGGCCGACGACGGCGCCCGCCGGCACCAGCTCGCCAGCGCCGCCGAGGCGCGGGCGAAACTGCATTATGACGCGGCGTCCACCGCGCGGATACTGGCCGAGCGCTACCGCGAGCTCATGGAGTGAGCGCGGACGTCCTGCTGGTGCCGGACCTCTCGCTCGAACGCTGGCCTTCGATGGACCGTTATGCGCGGGAGCTGGCGTCGCGGCTCGACTTCCGGGTGCCGGAGGAGGCCGCGAGTCTGGGCGGGCCCCGGTTCCTGGCGCGCTACGTGCGCTACCCGCGCAAGCTGCGTCGCTACCGCCCTCGCATCGTGCATGTCGCCGACCACTCCTACGCCCACTGCCTCGACTCGTTTCCAGGCATCCCGTCGGTAGTCACCGTGCATGACGCATTCGTCGCGCACACCCTGGCGCGACGTGATGGCACCCCGCGGGCGTGGGTTCGCGATTACTGGCTGCGGCGGGTGGTCAGGGCGCTGCGCGGCGCCACGCGGTGGATCGTGGCCACGGAAGCGATGCGGGAAGAGGCCGCGCGCGCGTACGCTCTGGACCCCGAGCGGGCGAGTGTGATCCCCTACGGTGTGGGGGAGGCATTCTTCACTGCGCCGACTTCGCCCTCGAGGTCGGAGGTCCGCGCGCGGTGGGGCGCAACTGACGCTGACACGGTAGTGCTTCACGTAGGCAACTGCTCGGAGCGGAAGCGGATCCCGCTGCTGCTCCAGACCGTTGCGGCCCTGCGCGCCGGAGGCCTGCCAGCGCGGCTGGTCCAGGTCGGCGGTGAGTTTGACGCGGCGCAGCGCGATGAGATCGCACGGCTGCAACTGGCGCCGTTCGTGTCGCAGCAGCCGTCAGTCAGCGAACCGGAGTTGATCGCCTCCTACCACGCCGCCGATGTGCTGCTGCTGCCCTCGAGCTACGAGGGGTTCGGGCTCCCGGTTCTCGAGGCCCTGGCGGCCGGCCTGCCGGTCGTGGCCGCGGCGGTCGGTGGCGTTCCCGAGGCTGCCGGCGGCGCGGCGGTGCTGGTTAGCGAACCGGCATCCGCGGTCGAATTCGCCGGCGCGGTCGATCGGGCGCTGAAGGCGCCGGAGCGAGCTGCCAGGCGAGAGTCCGGGCTGAGGCACGCCAGATCGCTGTCGTGGGATTCTGCGGCGGCCGCAACAAGTGGTGTCCACTCGAGGCTGGCTGCCGGCCACTCATGAACATCGGATTCCTCGCCCACGTCTACGACCGTCGCGAGGGCACCGGCGGCTACGCGGTGGAGCTCGTCGAGCGACTGTCGCGAACACACCAGGTAACTCTGTACGCAACGACGGTAAGAACGCCGCCTCCATCCGACGTCAGAGTAGTGCATGTTCCCGCACTGCGGGGCTCGGCATACCTCACCGTGCTGACGTTTCCCGCAGCATTCCGCGCCGTTCGGGCCCGCCACGATCTAATCCATGCCCAGGGATTCCAGACGCTGGCTGCCGACGTGGTCACCGCACACATCGTACAGCAGGCGTGGCGCCGCGCCCTGGCAAGAGACAGGGTGCCGGCTACAATCGCGGAACGCCTTGCGGGAGGCCTGATCGCGAAACTGGAGAATGAGGCGTTCCGCCGATCGCGGGCCGTGATCGCGCCCAGCCGGAGGGCGAGCGATGACGTTATGCGCAGTTCGGGCCGGACCAGTGACGTGTTTCTAATACCTCACGGCTGCGACCGACCGGCCGCTGGTGGCGATCGCCGTCGCACCCGAGCAATGCTGGGCCTGTCGGACGGGGACTTCCTCGCGCTCTACATCGGCTACCCCCGCAAGGGCCTCGCTCCAGCCGTGGAAGCGCTGCGGCTGGAGGGCAACGTGCACCTTGCCGTGCTTTCACACAGCGCGCCGGGCGACTGGCCGGACCGGGCCGGGCCGGCTGCAGGAAGGCTACACTGGCTTGCCCCGGACACATCCGTTGCCGACGCACTGGCTGCCGCCGACTGCCTGGTCCATCCCACCTGCTACGACACATTCGGTCTTCCGATCGCGGAGGCGCTGAGCGCGGGCGTTCCGGTCATCGCTTCGCGCGATGCTGGCGCCAGCGAACTCCTTCGCCACGAGCGTTCTGGGTGGCTGCTCGACAGTCGCTCCGGAGAGGCAGTGGCAGCCGCAATTGCGGCGCTTCGTGACCAGCCCGCGCTGCGCTCGCGGTTGAGCGCGGAAGGCAGACGAGTGGCATCAGAATGGACCTGGGATATCGCGGCCCAGCGCACGATCGAGGTCTACGAGCGAATCGCTGGATGAACACTCCCGTGGTGGTGCATGCCCACGCCGGCAACGTCTTCGGGGGCGTCGAGACCGCGCTGTGCGCCATCGCGAGCGCATCATCCCACGGGCCCGTCAAACACCGGTTCGTCCTGGGCTGGGACGGACGGCTCGCCTCCGAGCTGCGGCGACTCGGTGCCGCAGTGGAAGTGATCGGTGCTTCGAGGTTGAGCCGGCCGTGGACAGTGTGGCGGGCGAGAAGGGCACTCCGCCGGTCGCTACAGCGCTCTCCGGCGGCTGCGGTGCTGTTTCACTCCACTTGGGCGCTGGCCGTGTACGGCCCCGCCGCGCGGCAGTCGGGTTCGCGCGTCGCGTGCTGGCTTCACGCACCCATGTCGCGCGGTAGCTGGCTGGACCGCCGCGCCGCAACGTTCGGGCCGGATGTCTGGTGCGCGAATTCGGAGTATTCCGCGGCGCTATCCACCTGGGCCACGGGGGGAGCGTGCACGGTGGTTCACCCTCCGCTCCCGCCGCCAGAACTGGCTGAATCCGACGGCGGTGACCTCCCGGACACGGGGGAAAGGAAGGTCATACTGTGCGCGGCGCGTCTCGATCCCGACAAGGGCCACCTAGTGCTGCTCGATGCGCTGGCTCGACTCAGGCATCGAAGCGACTGGGTGTGCTGGATCGCGGGTGTCGCGCCCCCGGGGAGGGACGCGTACGCTGCCGTGCTCCGCTCCCGCGCCGAAGCTCTCGGCATCGCCGCCAACGTGGTGTGGCTGGGCGAACGGCGCGACATACCGGCGCTGCTGAAGCGGTCATGGCTGATGTGCCAGCCGAACACCGTGCCGGAGTCATTCGGGCTGTCATTTGCAGAGGCGCTGAGCTGCGGTGTCCCTGTGGTCACTTCAGACATTGGCGCCGCTGCAGTAGTAGTGCCGGATTCTTGTGGCATTCGGTGTCGCCCGCATGACGCGGATGCCGTTGCCAGAGCCGTTGGGCTGCTACTATCCGATCCATCACTTCGCTCGAGCCTCTCACAGGCCGGCCCCGCCCACATTGGGCAGCTGTGCGATCCAGCCCTCCAGACAGCTCGCCTGGTCAGGTCAATGGGGATTGGTTGAGCACAGCGTCTTGTTGCACGGGGCGGCATTGACCAGTTTGTTGCTGTGACCCTTGCGGCCCAGGTGGAAAGCGAAACCGCGGACGCGATCGCGGGGCGACCCTCCGACGTCCTGCACGCGGACGCTCTGATCCACCTGTGCCTGATGGCGGCCATCACCTTCGGCTGCTTCCAGGGCTGGTTGAAGGATCGGATCGCTGGCCCACTCCCCTATGCTCTGAGCGACGGCTTTCTGCTGGCGGCGGCGGCCCTGTGGTTCGCGTCGGTGGTGATCCTGCGCTACCCGCTGCTTGTTGCGCCCGCACGCACCGCGGTGGATTTGCTGCTGGTGGCGCTGGTATTCGCGCCGATGCTGTACCTGTTCGCGCCGGGGACGCCTCTGCTCATCGAACTGGCCGGACTCAGGGCATGGAGCGCGTTTCCGGTCGCAGCGATGATTGCGCTGTCGATACTCCGGACCTCGGGACAGCTGCGGGCCTACGTCGTGCTGGTGCTTACGCTCTGCATAATTACCGGCGCATACGGCATCTGGCAGTACGCGGCCGGTCCGGAATTGGCACTCGCGACGCCGCTCGGTCAGGAGCGCCACGGAAGTTCTGTCTTCTTCGAGATTTCCGGAACGGGAGCGGTAGAGACCGATTTCCGGGCCTTCTCGACGTTCGCTTACCCTGCGCCGTTTGCGGCGATGATGACGTTCGGGCTGGTGCTGTGCGGTGCCATCGCCACGAGTCGCAACCGGTCCCGGAAGCAGCGGCTTCTCGCGCTGGCCCTGATGCCGCTGTTCTTCGTGGCCATGACAGTCTCGGGCACTCGGGCGGCACTGATCATGACGGTCGTCGGCCTTGGCGTAGTAGCATGGTATCGCGGTTTCAGGATGCGTTACTTTGTGCTCCTGATCCCCGCGATCATCGCCGTGCACATCGCGACAGTTCTTACCTCCGGGAGAGCAGCTAGGAGGTTCCTGTCGCTGCTGGTGCAGGAAGGTCTGTTGTGGAGCTACGTCACTTCGCCAATACGAACCGCATGGAGCGCGCTGGGTGAGCACTGGTTCGGATTGGGACTGGGACGAACGGGGACCGGAGTGCCATTCGCGATAGCTTCCAGCATGCCACCTGGTTACTTCGTGTTCTCCGATGGTGACATCGGGCGTGCGGCGATCGAGCTCGGGATCGTGGGTCTGATGCTGCTGGCGTTCGTGGTCTTCGGGCTAATACCGCGTGCCGCGGCCGCGGCGCGGCGGCTCAAGGACGGCGCGGACGACGACGTGGCAATCGGCACGGCCGCGCTGATCCTGTCAGGCTCGCTCACGATTCTCATCGGTTCACCCCTGTCGGCGACGCCGCACGCCATCATCTGGTGGTTCTTTTTCGGCGCGCTACTGAAGCTTCAGATATTGCGCGAACACCAGAACCAGACTGACAGTGTCAACTGAGGGCGAACCACGGTTGAGCCTGGTCCATTTCATGGCCACCTGGGGCTCAGGCGCGACCGGTGGGATCGAACGGTATGTCGGGACCCTCGTAAGCAACCCGGACCCGCTGATCGCGCACGCGGTTGTTTCTCAGAACAACTGGCCGTTCCTGTCGCCGGGGAAGTCGCCGCCCCTCCCCTCGGACATTCCCGCGGGTCACGCGGTGTTTCACTTCGTGCCCTCAGCATCGGCCCTAGAGTCGGTGAGAGCGGCGGGACGGATGACCGCAGCCTTCTGTCACGATCACTTGTGGTGGTGCCCGTCTGGCACGAGGTACTTCGACACAACCGGGTCGCTCTGCGGCATCCGTGCCGGCCCAGTTTCGTGCGCAGTGCGGTATCACGGTATGAGGTGCGGCAGCCTGCGACCGGGTCGCACCGTCGAGGGCTTTCGGCGAGCTGCCGACGGACGTGCGGCGCTCGCAACAGTGGATCGCGTTTTGTGCGCTTCCTCCTACATGGCCGAGCTCGCGGTCAGGCACGGCGCCTCATCCAGCAAGGTGCGCCTCGTGCCCCTGCCCGTCCCGTCCGTGCCCACCGTCCCCGTCGTCCACTCCGTCCCTACTGTCCTGTGTCTGTCCCGCGTAACCCGGCTCAAGGGCATTGCGGAGCTGCTCGCCGCGTTCAGCCTGCTCAGCCGGGACGCCCGGTTGCTCATCGCCAACGACGGCAACGATGTGGCTCGAATCCGCGCACTGGTGCGGGCGCACCCGCGGCGCGGCCGCATTGAACTGCTTGGAGCCGTCCCGACCGAGCGCGTATCGCAGCTGCTCGCTGAAGCCGATGTTGTGGCGTTGCCGTCACTGTGGCCCGAGCCATTCGGTCTGGTCGGCATCGAGGCGCTCGCGGCGGGAAAGCCGGTAGTGGCATCGGGAACTGGTGGCATGAATGAGTGGGCCCGTCCGGAGTTAGGCGTCATTGTTGCCGTGCCGAACGACGCGCGATCATTCGCGGCCGCGCTCGAGCGCGCCCTTGCCGAGCCGCAGTGGGTCGATCGCGCACGGACGGTCGGGCGCGATCACGTGAGCCGACACCACTCGCTCCCGGCCCACGACGCGGCTCTTGTAGCGGCCTTCGAGAACTGATGCGCCAGCCCCTCACCGATCTGTCCACCCTAGGTCTCGGAGCCGGACGGGCTATCAGGCACACTGGCGCGTTGCGCCTTGACCTGGCACCTGCAGCGGAGCCGCACCTGATTGCTGACCTCAACCGCGGCTCGGTCCCCTTCCGCGATTCCTGGCTGGCGCGTCGCCAACCCGAGTGGTATGAGCGGCGGATGGCGTGGATCTTCCCGGCCTGGTTTCTCTACTTCGAGCTCGAAGCGCTCAAGTGAATGTGCTCTTCACCTCGCCAGCGCTGTTCGGGCCCGATGGAGTGTACGGCGGCGGCGAACGCTATGCGCGCGAACTGGCGCGCGCCGTCGCTGAGACGTTAGGCGGCGCCACTCTGTTTGCCGCGGCGACGCATCCGGTTGAACGGCGGGACGGCCCGCTTCGCGTCGTGGCGCGGCCGCCCTGGCACTGGGTACGAGGCCAGCGGTTCAATCCTCTGCCGCGGGGACTGCTGCGCGAGATCAGACGTGCCGACGTCGTGCACTGCTTCCAGCACCACATCGTCCAAACCTCGCTTGCCATGCTGGCAGGACGGGCGCTGCGCCGCCCAGTGGTGGTCACCGACCTGGGTGGCGGCGGGTGGGACATCTCGGCATGGATTAACACGGGGCGCTGGGCGACCGCGTTCCTGCATCTTTCGGAGTACGCCAGGCAGATGGCGGGCCGCGGTTCCTGCCGGGACGATGCAGTGCTCTATGGCGGCGCCGGCTC
>DATMBH010000182.1:0-5017 GCA_035559335.1 Gemmatimonadales bacterium | reverse complement strand
CGCGCGTGTCGAACAGCCCACCGCCGTTGGGGTCCCAGTGGAAAGCGAGCATGATGTCCACCAGCTCGCGGCCGCGATCCAGCCAGCGGCCGTCGCCGGTGTGTTCGAAGGCGGTGAGAAAGGCTGAAGCGGTGTGGGCTTGATCGTCCAATAGAAAGACAGAGGGGACAGTGGGGACGGTGGGGACAGTGGGGACGGAGGGGACCCGATGAGGGATGCCCTGGCCTGGGACGAAGGCACGATCCCACAGCACGCCCAGAACCCGCAATGCGAATTCGGTGCAGTCGGGGCGCCCGAGAATCGCCCCGGCCTCTAGGAACGCGCCCGCCAGCATCGCGTTCCAGGACGCGTAAGCCGTGCGGTCCACGGCAGGGGCGGCTCGAGCGTCGCGTGCTGCCTTCAGCCGAGCCCGGGCGCGCTCCAACAGGTCGCGCACTTCGTCCGGGTCTCGGCCGGTCTCGGCGGCGATTGCGTCCACGCTGCGCGCGACCCATAGCACGTTCTTCGCGGGGTTGTGGTGCATCTCCCCCTCGGGGTAGATGTCCCAGTGCCGCCGCGCCACTTCCCACTCGTCAGGCGCCAGCGCCTGGCGCGCCTCGTCAGAGGTCCAGGTGAAGTAGTCGCCGTCGTCGCGCAGGCCGACGTCCGCATCCTGCGCGGCGCCGAAAGTGCCACCGTCGCGGTCGGCCAGCACCTCCAAGGCCCACGACACGATGCCCAATGCAGTTTCCCGCAGCAGCGGCGTGCCCCACGCGGCGTAGCCGTGCAGGTACACCGCCAGCAGCTCGGCGTTGTCGTACGCCATCTTCTCGAAGTGCGGCACGATCCACCGTTCGTCCACGCTGTAGCGGTGGAAGCCGCCGCCTATCTGATCGTACACGCCGCCACGAGCCATGGCGGTGAGCGTCTTCTCGGCAATCTCGCGCAGCCAAGGCTCCCGGGTGTCCCACCACCGCGCGATCAGGAACTCGAGGGCGCCGGGATGCGGGAACTTGGGCGCAGTCCCGAAGCCGCCGTAGCGCCAGTCGTAGAGTCGGGCCATCCGCTCGGCGCCCTGCGCCAGCTGGGCAGGGTCGAGGTCGCCCGAGGCCGTCTCCAGCAGTGAGCGCTCTACATGCCGGGAGAGTTCGGCGGCGGTGCCTGACACCTTCTCGCGCTGCCCCTTCCAGACATTCAGCGCCCGTTCCAGCACGGAGCGGAACCCGGGTCGGCCGTACTTACCGTCGGGCGGGAAGTAGGTGCCGCCGTAGAACACCTCGCCGTCCGGGGTGAGTAGCGCCGTCAAGGGCCAGCCACCCTGGCCGGTCAACGCCTGCACCGCGCGCTGGTAGCGGGCGTCCACGTCGGGCCGCTCGTCGCGGTCCACCTTGATGCACACGAAGTTCGCGTTCAGGAACTCCGCCAGCTCCGGATCCTCGTATGACTCGCTGTCCATCACGTGGCACCAGTGGCACCAGGCGGCGCCAATGTCGAGCAGCACCGGCCGGTCGGTTTCGCGCGCGAGCGCGAACGGAGCCTCGCCCCACGGGTGCCAGCTGACGGGCTGGTGGGACGCGGACGCGAGATAGGCGGACTGCTCGTCCGCGAGCCGGTTCACGCCAGGGCGCTCCTCGCCGCTAGCTCCATGATAGCGACGCCGTGCGGGATAGCGTCCTCGTCGAGCATGAACCGCGGGCTGTGCAGCGGGGCATCAATCCCTCTTGCCCGGTTGCGGACACCGAGGAAGAACAGACAGCCCGGCACCCGTTCTAGCACGCACGAGAAGTCCTCCCCTCCCATTGATCGCAGCCCGTCCACCGCACCCGCCTCGCCGAGCACGGAGACGATGGCGTGGCGCACCAGGGCCGCATGATCCGGGTGATTGACGACGGGCGGCGACTGCCGCTCGTACCGCACGGCCGCCTCGCAGCCCATCGCAGTCGCGACTCCGCGAGCGATCGCGTCGAGGCGGCGAGGTACCAGTTCGTAGGCGGTTCCGCCGAACGTGCGAACCGTGCCACGTAGGTCTACCTGATCGGGAATGACGTTGAACGCGGTGCCGCCCGAGAGCGTCGTGACCGAAACCACCACTTGTTCGAACGGACTCGTGTTGCGGCTGGCGATGGTCTGGATCGCGGTAATCACGTGGGCCGCGCACACGATCGGATCGGCGGCCTGGTGCGGGCGGCCCGCATGACCGCCAGCGCCGCGGATCGTCATGCTGAACTCGTCGACCGACGCCATGACCGGGCCCGGGCTCACCGACGCGGTGCCGACGTCCAGATCGTTCCACACGTGCAGCGCGTAGGCAGAGTCAACCCGCGGTGCCTCGAGGACGCCCTCCTCGATCATGCGCGCCGCTCCGACGCCGCCTTCCTCCGCCGGCTGGAACATCAGCTTCACGGTGCCGCGCCAGTCGCGCCTAGCCGCCAGGCGCCGGGCCGTCCCGATCGCGATCGCAACATGAGCGTCGTGACCGCAGGCATGCATGACGCCCGGCCGCTTCGAGCTGTAGGGAAGCCCGGTGCCCTCTTCTATCGGAAGCGCGTCCATGTCGGCGCGCAGCAGCACGGTCGGTCCGTCGCCCGATCCCCGTAGCAGCCCTACTACACCCGTGCCGGCAACGCCGGTCCGCACCTCGCAGCCGACCTCTTGCAGGCGGCGCGCCACGATGTCGGCGGTGCGGTGTTCCTGGTAACGGAGCTCCGGGTGGGCGTGGAGATCGCGGCGCAACTCGATGAGGTCGGCGATCTCCTCCGGGGCCAGGGTTGTCGGAGGCAGCAGCTACTCCTTGTGCTTCGGCAGGACGGCCGGCGTCTCCCCGCTGGCCGCGGTTAGCCGCGCTAGGGCCGCCGCGGCCGCCTGCCTGACGGTTTCGTCGTCGTCATGACGGCTGGAGCGCTCCAGCACCGGTCGCGCCGAGTGGTGGCCGATGCGGCCAAGGGCGTCGGCGGCCGCCTTGCGCACGGCGGCGGACCCGTCTTCGGTCAGAACCTGCAGCAGCTCCCTCACCTCGGTGGCGCGGCCGGACGCGCCAAGGGCCTGCGCCGCCTCGCGCCGCACCAGCGGGCTCGGGTCGCGCAGCTTGCGACGCCAGTCGTGGCCGCCGGAGGAACGCTTCGACGTCATGCAACCGCCGTGGGACACAGTTCGGCCACCGGGCAGATCTCGCAGCGCGGCTTGCGGGCCTCGCAGATCTCGCGACCATGGTGAATCACGGTGTGCGAGAAATTCGTCCATTCGGAGCGAGGCAGCAGCCGCATCAGGTCTTCCTCGATCTTGATCGGGTCGGTCTGCCGCGTCAATCCAAGCCGCCGCGCGATCCGGCTCACGTGGGTGTCCACGACCACGCCCTCGTTCTTTCCAAACCACGTGCCCAGCACCACGTTCGCCGTCTTGCGGCCGACACCCGGAAGCGCCGTGAGAGCTTCCATCGTGTCTGGCACCTGGCCGCCGTGGCGCTCCAGCAGCGCGGCGGCCATCCCCAGCACGCTCCTGGTCTTGTTGCGGAAAAAGCCGGTGCTCCGGATCTGCGCTTCGAACCGCGCCGGATCAGCCGTGGCGTAGTCGGACGCGGTCCGGTACTGCCTGAACAGGTCCTTCGTCACTGCGTTGACTCGCGCGTCGGTGCACTGCGCGCTCAGTATCGTCGCCACCAACAGCTCCAACGCCGATTCGTGCTTCAGCGCGCACGTCGCACCGGGATACCGGGCATAGAGCCGCTCGAGAATGGCGGGCAGTCGCACCTCCGCCGCCGGTACAGGCCGCTTCCCACCTTTCCGCCTTCCCGCCTTCCCGCCCTGCCTCGTACCGCCCTTGTTTTTGCCGCCGCTACCGCCCCTACCGCCCTGCTCCACGCCTTGCCTCCACGTGCGCCAGGAACCCGTCCACGTCCCGCGCGTTGAGAATGTCGTCTCTGCTCAGCGCCGCCTTTCGAGCCATCGCGATCCCCAACTCCACGTTCGCAAGCCCCGCAATCGAGTGCGCGTCAGCGCCGATAGGAATCGGGACCCCCGCCCGGCGCGCCTCACCGCACAGCCGCCAGTCCAGATCCAGCCGGTGCGGATCGGCGTTGATCTCGATTGCGACGCCGCGCTCGCCCGCTTTCCTGATCACGGCGTGCATGTCGATCGGGTACGGCTCCCGGTCCAACAGCAGCCGGCCAGTGGGGTGACCCAGAATCGCCAGCTGCGGGTCGTCGAGCGCGCGCAACACCCGCTCGGTCATCAGCCGCTCGTCCATGTCCAGACGAGTGTGGATCGAGCCGATGACGAAATCGAACCGGGCGAGGAACTCGGGTCCGTAATCGAGCGTGCCGTCGGCCAGAATATCGGCCTCGATTCCCTTCAGGACCCGGATGCCCGAGGAACCGCGGTTGAATTCGTCAATCTCGGCGTGCTGGCGCGCGATCACGGCCTCGCTGAGTCCGCCGGCGAACGCCGACGACTCGCTGTGGTCCGTGATGCCCAAGTAGGAATAGCCCGCATCGCGGCACGCTGCCGCCAGCTCGGCTACGCTGTTGGCGCCGTCCGAATACGCCGTGTGGCAATGTATGAAGCCGGCCAGATCGGAGCGCTCCACCAGTCTCGGGAGTCGGTTCGTGGCCGCCAGCACTACCTCACCGCGCCCCTCGCGCAGCTCCGGCGGCACCCACGCCAGCCCGAGCAGACTGTACAGCGTCGCTTCGTCGGGGCACGGGAGCGGCGCGCCGTCCCGGCGCAACCCGCGGTGGTCGAGCTCGAGACCGCGCGCGGCGGCGACGCCGATTAGCTGGTCGAGGTGTGCCACGCTGCCGGTGGCGCGTGCCAGCAGGTGCCCGAACATCGCGGGTTCGCCAGCGTAGATGTCGGTCGTGATGCCGTCTTCAAAGTGTACCGTGAAGGCGGTGTCTCCACGCCCGACCACGTCCTTGACGCCGCTGAACGCCGCCAGCCGCTCGGCCAACTCGCGAGGGGAGGCGGTGGCGGCGACCGCGATGTCGACGTCACGCACCAGCTCGCAGCGCCGCCTGACACTGCCGGCCACTTCGCTGCGCACC
>DATMBH010000181.1:0-8355 GCA_035559335.1 Gemmatimonadales bacterium | reverse complement strand
TTCCTGGCGCTGACCACCGCCGTGACCGTGGCCTCCACCGCGGCGCTCGCGTTCCTGGCCCCCGGTTCACCCAACGTCGCGCTCGTGGCCTTGACGCTATTCGTAATCGGCAACGTGGGCTTCGAGCTGGGGAACGTGTTCTACAACGCGTTCCTGCCGGACATCACCTCCCCGGAACGCATCGGGCGGGTTTCCGGCTACGGCTGGGGGGTGGGATATGTGGGTGGTCTGGTGTGCCTGACGGTTGCGCTCGTGGGCTTCGTGCAGCCCGAGCAGCCCTGGTTCGGCGTCAGCACCGAGGCCGGCATGCACATCCGCGCCACGAACTTGCTGGTTGCGCTGTGGTTCGGGGTCTTCGCGCTCCCATTCCTCATAGTATCGCGGAGCGTGCAGCCCCCGGCGGCTGCGCCTCCGCGCCCCGCGCTGAGGGAGGCGTTCGGCGAGCTATGGCGGACCTTCCGCGCCGTGCGCCGCTACCGCGCCGCCGCCAGGATGCTTATCGCGCGGCTGTTCTACAACGACGGCCTCAACACCATCTTTGCCTTCGGCGGGATCTACGCCGCTGGCACCTTCGGGATGTCGTTCTCCGACGTGCTGGTGTTCGGCATCGCCATCAACGCGGCGGCCGGCCTGGGGGCGCTCGCCTTCGGCCACCTCGACGACCGCATCGGCGGCAAGCGCACGATCCTGCTCAGCATCGCGGCGCTTACCGCGGCTACCGCGCTGGCGGTATGGGCGCCATCCCGCGGCTGGCTGTGGGCCGCCGGGTTCGTAATCGGCGTTTTCGCCGGACCCAACCAGGCGGCCAGCCGCTCGCTCATGGGCAGATTCACGCCCGACGGACGGGAGAACGAGTTCTTCGGCTTCTTCGCCTTCACGGGGAAGCTGGCTGCGTTCCTCGGACCGGCCCTGTTAGGCGTCGTTACCGAGGCGGCCCACAGCCAGCGCGCCGGAGTAGCCACGGTCATCGGCTTCTTCGTGGTGGGCGGCCTCCTCCTGCTCCGGGTTGACGAAAAGGAAGGGATCGCGGCGGCGTCGGCCCGGGCCTAACGCGCGGACGCCGTGCCGCACGGACGGCTCCTTGCCCGGTGTGCGGTGCCTGCCAGGGCCGCCGCCCTGCGGTCGCTAGACTCCGGCCCCCTCTTCCCTATTCCCTGCATTCACTCCAAATCCACCACCCGCGCACCCGCGCCCGCGAGCAGCCGCTCCGCTTCGGCGCGCGGCAGCCCGAATGCAGCCGTGGCGCCGGCATCGGCGACCAGGCAGCTCGGTGCCGCCACCGTGAGCGAATGGTACGGTCCCCTCACCGGCTCTCCCGTATCCGGATCCAGCAGGTGGTGGTAGCGCCTGCCCCGATAGGTGAAGTACTGCATGTAGTCGCCCGACGTCGTTATGGCCTCGTCGCTCAGCTCCACGGTTGTCGCGAGGTGTGCTAGGTCTCCCGGCGCTCGCACACCCACCCGCCACGGGCCGCCGCCGGGAGCTTCGCCCAGCGCATAGATGTCCCCGCCCACGTTGATGAGGCCGTCCCGGATTCCCCGCTCCCGCAGCGCCAGCACCGCGCGGTCCACCGCATACCCGACCGCGATCCCACCCAGGTCCACTGCCGCCTCCGCGGCCCCTAACGCCGCGACTCCGGCGCGCGCGTCCAGCTCGAGCACCCGATACAGCCGCCGGCCCGCCAGCGCTCTCACGTCCGCTGCGGCGGGCGGCGTCCGCCGGTTGCCCACGTCCCACAGTTCGGTCAGGCGCCCGATGCACGGATCGAACTTCCCGTCGCTCCTCGCGGCCCACCCCAGCGCAGCGGTGAGCACCGCAGCCGTGTCGGGTGAGATCGCGACCGGCCGTCCAGCCGGCGCAGCGTTCAGGCGCCCCACGTCGGAGGACCGGTCGAATCTCGTCATCAGCCGCTCGATCCGCCGCAACTCGGACAGCGCGGCGTCAATCGCCGTGGCGGCCTCGGCGGCGCTCCGATGCGCCACGGCCACGTCGGCCACGGTGCCCATCAGGGGTACCGAGCGCCGGTATAGCCTGCGGCGGCGCGAAGCGAGCGGAAGGCTTGCCACCACGAATGCGCCCATCGAGACGGTGATCAGCTCGCGGCGAGTCAGTCGCCAGTCTGTCCGTGATCGCTTCATAGGTCGTCTCCGTGCTCCGGCAGCCCTTCGCCTTCGGTACGTTTCACACACACACCGCGGCCGCAGCCGCACCCCGCGCAGCCGCCCCTCAGACCGCCTGACGCCAACCCGAACAGCACGAACAGGCAAGCGACGGCGATCATCGCGACGAACACGCTGATCATCCGCCGCTCAGCAGTCCCGCGAAGCCCATAAACGCCAGCGACAGGCTTCCCGCAATTATCAGCACCAGCGCCGTGCCCTTTGCCAGAGCGGGGATGTCGGCCAGCTCGCTGCTCTCGCGGATCGACGCCATCAGGACCAGGGCGAGCGTCAGGCCCAGGCCCGCCCCGACCGCAAACACCAGTCCCTCGACCAGCGTGCAGCCCCGCGTGGTCTGGAAGATGGCGAGCGCCAGGATCGCGCAGTTTGTGGTGATGAGCGGCAGGTAGATGCCGAGCGCCCGGAACAGCGCCGGGCTCACCTTCTTGATCACCATTTCCACTATCTGCACCAGCGAGGCGATCACGATGATGAACGAGATCAGCTGTAGATACGGCGCGTGCGGCAGCACGAAGGTGTTGAGCGCCCACGCGCACAGCGAGGTCAGCACCATCACGAAGATGTTCGCCGCGCCCATTCGGAGCGCCGTCTCCACCCGCGCCGACACGCCCATGAACGGGCACAGCCCGAGGAACATCGCCAGCGTGAAGTTGTTCACGACCATGGCCGAGAGCAGGATCCAGAACAGTTCGCCCATCACGCCGCTCCGGCGGCAGACTTGCGCCGCTCCTGAAGCCAGTTCGCCCCGAGCAGCATCACGCCAAGCGTGAGGAACCCGCCCGGCGGCAGCACGAAGATCACCCACGGCTCGAAATGCCTGCCGAACACGCTCATCCCTAGCAATGTCCCGCTGCCCAGCAGCTCGCGAATCGTGCCCATGATCAGCAGCGCCATGACGAACCCGGCCGAGTTCCCCACGGCGTCCAGCAGCGACCGGCCCACCGTGTTCTTCGAGGCGAATGCCTCCTGCCGAGCCAGGATGATGCAGTTCACTACAATGAGCGGCACGAACGCGCCCAGGGCCTTGTGGATCACCGGCACCACCGCCTGGAGCACCAGGTCGGCGATGGTGACGAACGTCGCTATGATCAGGATGAACGTGGAAATGCGTACGGCGTTAGGTACCCACCTGCGAATCGACGACACCATCAGGCTGGAACTGATCAGCACGAACGTCGTCGCCGCGCCCATTACCAGGCTATTGGCGAGGGTGTTAGTCACCGCCAGCGTGGGACACAAGCCCAGCACCTGGACCAGGACCGGGTTCTCGCGCCAGATCCCCCTGACCAGATCCTCCTGCGCAGTGGACTGCTTCACCGCGCCTCCGGCCGCGCGGCGCGATACGCGTCCAGCAATGGGCGTAGCCGCTGGATCCGGTTGTTGATGATCCTGATCACCGCGCGCGAGGAGATGGTCGCGCCTGTAATCATGTGCACCTCGCCTGGCGAGTCCTGCCCCTGCCCGGCCTTGACTCCCCGGAGCGGCAGGACGACGCTGTCGAACTCAGCGACGAACCCGCTGTCCCGAACGATCTTGTCGCCGAGGCCCGGGGTCTCGCGGTTGTCGAGCACGCGCATCCCGATAATGGTGCCCGTGGCCGGATCGTAGCCGAAGATCAGGTGGATCAGGTCCTGGAAGCCCGCTTCGGCGGCGGTAACCGCAAACCCGATTGCGGTTGCGCCGCGGTAGCCCAGGTACACCTGTTCGAGGCGGCTCGCGTCCGCCCCCGCCGGCGGCTGCGCCGCCAGCCGGTCGTTCACCACGTACAGCGTTTCGTAGCGATCGGGTTGTCGCAGCACCTCTTCTATCGCCGCCTGCACCGCGCGCGCGCGGTTGGCTTCGATGCGCGGCTTGGTGGCCAGGAACGCGGTCACGATCGCGAGCCCTGCCACGGCGCCGGCTCCTCCCAGCACCTTCACCAGCCGCGCGGCCGTGGTGGCCTCGCTCTGCGCCGCCGCCGGAGCCCTCACGGTCCGCTCGCCTTTGCCGTGGTTCCAAACACCCTGGGCTGCGTTACCCGGTTGATGAACGGCACCATCGCGTTCATCAGCAGGATCGCGTACATCACACCCTCGGCGAGCCCTCCCCACAGCCTGATCACCACCACCAGCACACCGACTCCCGCGCCGAACACCCAGCGGCCAGGGTTGGTAATGGGCGATGTCACCGGATCGGTGGCCATGAAGACGGCGCCCAGCATCAGGCCACCCGACAGGACCATGAACGCGCCATCAGGGTAGCGGGCCGGGTCGAGCAGATGCAGCAGCTGCGAGAGCACTGCGACCGTGAGCAGTATGCTAGCAGGCGTGCGCCAGTTAAGGTGGTTGCGTAGCGCCAGGTACACGCCGCACAGCAGAATCACCACCGCGGCCGTTTCGCCCAGGCTGCCGCCGGTAGAACCGAAGGCGAGGTCGCCCAGCGGCGTCAGTGTGTGCTCGAACTTTTGCAGTCCTAACGGCGTCGCCCCGGTAGTGCCTTCAGGCACCTGGGGACTCATCAGCGGGATAGCGAAGTTGTCGCCCGCCAGCGCCCACCAGCTCTCGCGCCGCACCGGCCAGGTGGTGAGCGCCATCGGAAACGCCGCTTGGAGAAACGCGCGTCCCAGCAGCGCCGGGTTGAACACGTTTTGGCCGAGGCCGCCGAAGATCACCTTGCCGAAGGCGATGGCGAATGCTCCACCTACGAACGCCATCCACAGCGGCAGCCCCGCCGGCAGCGTTAGTCCGAGCAGTATACCAGTGATCGCCGCCGACCCGTCCCGCAGCGTTCCCGGACTCGAGAGCAGCCGCTCGACAAGTACTGCGCCGAGCACTGCAGCCGCGATCACCAGCAAGGCGCTGGGCCCGAAGAAGTAGGTGGCCGCGGCCACCACCGGAACCAGGCTCATTACCACCGACCACATGATGACCGGCGTGGTCTCCGGGGCTTTGAGGTGCGGCGCCGTGGTGACCAGCAGGCTCCCGTTCACGCTGCCTTCACCCTTCGCACCGCGGCCTTGGAGGCGCGGAACAGCTGCGCCAGCGGGATGTTCGATGGGCACACGTACGAGCAGCAGCCGCACAGCATGCAGTCGTTGAGGTGCGCGGCGACCATGTCTTCGTAACGACCCGCCCTGGCCAGCGCGCCCAGCAACTGAGGATTCAGGAACACCGGACAGGCGTCCAAGCAATGGCCGCACTTGATGCACGGCAGCGACTGCTGCGGCCGCACCTCTTCGTCCACCAGCGCCACCACGCCGGTGATGCCCTTGGTGAGCGGCGTGTCCAGGTCGGCCACGGGCACGCCCATCATCGGCCCACCGAACACGATCTCGCGCGTGTTGTCGGTGAGGCCCCCGCAGGCCGCAATCAGGTCCCGGAGCTTCGTGCCCACCGGCACGATGAGGTTGGCCGGCCTCCGGATGCCACGGCCCGTGACGGTGACGATACGCTCCACCAGCGGCAGCCCGCTCTCGAACACCTCGGCTATGGTCGCCACCGACGCCACGTTCTGCACGATCACGCCGACGTGCATTGGCAGCCTGCCTGACGGTACCTCGCGATCCAGCAGCGACTTGATCAACATCTTCTCCGCGCCTTGGGGATAGCGGACGCGCAGGCCGACAACCGACACATCGAGGTCTCCTGGCAGCGTGCGTTTCAGCGCCTCGATGGCATCGGGTTTATTCAGCTCGACTCCGATCACAGCGCGCCTCACACCCACCGCCTTCAGCATGATGCGGATGCCCAGGTGAACACGTTCCGGGTACTCCACCATCGTCCGGTGGTCGGTCGTCAGGTACGGCTCGCACTCACAGCCGTTGATTACCAGAGTGTCAATCCTGATGTCCTTCGGGGGCGATAGCTTCACGTGCGCCGGGAACGCGGCGCCGCCTAGGCCTACCACGCCGGCGTCCTGAACCGCCTGCACCAGCTGCGCCGGAGTGAGATCTTCCCACCGCGGAACCACGCGTGGCCGGATGGCCTGCGGCGAGTATCTCTCAACAGCTATGCGCACCGCGGTCTGCCAGGTGCCGTCGGGGTGCGGCCACAGCTCCACGGACGCCACGGTGCCGGCGGCCGATGCGTGCACCGGAGAGGAAACGAACCCGTCCGCCGCCGCAACCAGGTCGCCGCGCTCGACGTGGTCGCCGACCCGCGCCACCAGCTTCGCCGGCTTCCCGGTGTGCTGGCTGAGTGGCAGCACGACCTCGTCGGGATAGGGAAGCCGGCGGATCGGGATCCGCGCCGTCAGTTCCTTCAGTTCGGGCGGATGGACACCGTGCCGGAACAGAGCCGCCATCTCAGTTGAACTTCGCTGCGCGCTTGACCCACTTCTCCAAGTCGCGCTCCTTCGGATCGAGCGGGGTCCCAGGGTGGATAATCCCCACCGGGCACTTCTCGGCAGCCTGCACCAGCTCGCGGAAGGTGCCCCCGTGCGGGTCCTTGATGTATGCCTGCTTCTTGTCGTTGTAGGCGAACAGCCGGCTGTTGAGCCGGGTGCACTCGTCGCAGCTGGTGCACCGCGCCGTCTCGATGTACGGCTCGATCTCCACGCCGGCTTCCGGCTCGGCGACCGCCGTCGCCGTGGCGGAAGCCGCGGGCGCGGCCGCCGGAACCGGGTGCGCCGCCGCCGCCACGGCGTCGCCGTCACCACCGCCCGACGGACTACCTAACGCGACCGCGCCAAGATCGAGGGCTGGCAGTCGCGCCGGCGCGCCGGAGCCAGAGGTCGATCTTGACTGCGCCTGGCGGAGCAGATCGCCGATCGTCTGCGCGGGGTCCAGCTTCATCAGCCCCTGGGCCAGTTGGCGCGCCACCGCCCGCGGATACTGCGCGCGCAGATCGGCCAGCTTCGCCTCGTACTCGGCTCGCAGCGACCTGAGCTTCGCCTCGAACTCGGCCTCGAACGCCCGCTCCAGATCGCTGCGCACCACCGCGGCCGGCTTCACGCCGGCCAGCTCACGCAGCTCGTCCCACAGCGCGAGCCGGTCGCGACCCAGGGCCACGATCTCGTCGGAAACAGCCATCCTGCGCAGCTTGCGCTCCCTGGTCAGCGCCCATATGAACGGGAGCTTGCCGTCACGCTCCTCCGGGCTCAACGCCAGGTACTCGTGGTATGGCAACACGTCATCGTCTGATACGTCGGGTGGCACCGGCTTGAAGTGCTGCTTGAAGCGGGCTTCGGTCGCCGCCCAATCCGCCACGGTCAGCGGCAGAGAGAGCGTCGCATCGGCGCCGTCATCGCCGACGTACTTGAGGTCGTAGCTGGGCCACGCTTGGTCCACCATGGGGTTCCCGTCGAGCGATATCCGCTCCGCAAGCGAATCGCCCGCCCCGGGGTCGTACGTAAGCAACGGGAACGCACGGCTTTCCAATGCAAGCCGCGCCGCCCGCATCGCTGCATCGTCCCCGAGACCGTGTTCTGGCGGGCACGGGCAGTGCAGCACGAACACCGCCGGCAGCCGCTGCTGTAGCCCGCGGAACACACCCGCCAGCAGGTGCGACGGGTTTGCCTGCGACGACTGGTGCACGAACACGTTGCGGTGCGCCAGCGCTAGCAACGCCAGCTCCTTGCGGGTCTCGGTCTTGCCGTGCTGCGCGGCGCCGAAGGCCGCCATGTCCGACACCTGACCGGTGAAACCGCTGGTGCACGCCTGGCCGCCGGTGTTCGAGTACACTTGCGTGTCGAGCACGACCACGCGGACCGGCTTCCCGGACGCGAGCAGCCGAGACAGATTCTGGAACCCGATGTCCAGCATCGCGCCGTCACCACCCATGGCAATCACCGGCGGGCACAGCGCGAACTCCTCGTCGCTGAACTGGGTCCAGTCGAATCTGGCGAGGAACTCCTCGTCCCGCTCCGGATCGTAGCTGCCGTCAAGCACGGCCTGGGCCCGCCGGATCGCCGCAAAGCCGTCGGCCATCTTCCGCATGTGCCCCTCGAAGATGCCTATCGCTACCGACGGCGCGTCCTGAAACAGGTGGTTCACCCACGGGAACGGGTACGGATTGAACGGGTAGGTGCTGCCCCACACTGACGAACAACCGGTGGCGTTGGTCATTCCCAGCGGCGCACGACCCCTGCCACCCGGGCCCTCCGTATAGCGCCACCTGAGGTCGCGCAACGCGCGTAGCAGCGACGCGATCCTCTCGACCTCCGCCTGCCGTTGCGGCGGCACCTGGAGCTTCACCTC
>DATMBH010000180.1:0-4382 GCA_035559335.1 Gemmatimonadales bacterium | reverse complement strand
CCGCCAGTCCCCCACCCGGATCTCGAATACCCCGTCGCCGTCCACGTCCACCAGCTCGACATCCCCGTGAGCGCCATTGATCGTCCCAAAGATCTGGAGCGTGTCGGCAAGTCCTAACACGGTGGCCTGGGTGCAGCAGTGCATCCCACCAGAGAAGACGTGGACGACGACGTCCGGTGTCCGGTCACCAGTTATGTCTCGGCCTACGGGATCGAACCGGATGTTCGCGCCGCGGACTGCCCAGGCGCGCCGTCCGAGGTGGAAGACCTCGGCAACGCGGTCGTCATACTCGCCGGTGTCGATCACGATCCGCAGCAGCCACTCGCCCACCCGATGCTCGACTTCGACCGGACCGTCAATCACCGTATCCGGGGGCAGCACCCTGATCGGCCGCGCCACGGGAGTGGAGTCGGCACCGGGTCGCTTGTCGATCCTGGTGGCCAGAAACGCGGCGGCCGCCGCCACCACGGCGGTGGCAAGGGCGGAGCGGGCGATGGCGCGCACTTTCATCAATCTATCTGTTGACACGAGGGCGCGCCGCACCATTATGCGTCGGTGCGCAGCGCTGTCTCTCTGATCACAGTGGCGGTCCTGATCGGCGTGCCGTGGCTGGATGCCGTGGGCCAGTCGCGCCCGCGGGCCCGCGAGATCGGCGTCGTGATCGGGCGGCTCGGTCCCGGCCCCCTGAACGCGATTACGGACGTGGCTGGTGTGCGGGTCGGCCAGGTGACGGTGACTTCCGGGGACACGATCAACACCGGGGTCACCGTGGTTCTGCCACACCCCGGCAACTTGTTCCGGGACAAGGTCCCAGCGGCGGTAGCCGTGGGAAATGGTTTCGGAAAGTTGACGGGAATCGCGCAGATCCGGGAACTGGGCGAGCTGGAGTCGCCGATCGTGCTCACCTGCACCCTATGCGTGCCGCGGGCCGCGGACGCCGTCATCACGTGGATACTCGGACTGCCGGGGAACGAGTCCGTGCGCTCGGTGAACGTGGTGGTGGGCGAGACCAACGACGGATTTCTGAACGACATCCGTGCGCGCGCCATTGGCCCGGAGCACGTGCTCCAGGCCCTGAGCGCGGCACGCGGGGGACCAGTGGAGGAAGGCAGTGTCGGCGCCGGTCGCGGCACCGTTGCCTTCGGATGGAAGGGCGGAATCGGCACGGCCTCGCGCCGGCTGCCTGCGGCGGCTGGCGGCTGGACCGTTGGGGTGCTGGTTCAGTCGAACTACGGAGGGGATCTGACGGTTGCCGGGGCGCCGGTGGGCCCTGCGCTTGGCAGCGGGATCGAGCCCGCCGGCGAGGGCTCGGTGATGATTGTGATCGCCACTGACGCCCCGCTCGACGCCAGGGCATTGGAGCGGCTTGCCTGGCGGTCGTTCCTGGGCATCGGACGCACTGGGTCGTGGATGAGCAACGGCAGCGGCGATTTTGCCATCGCGTTTTCGACGTCGCCTGTGGTGCGGCGCGGGCCGACCGCCGGCCGGCAGACCCGGACGGTCGAGATAGTCACGGCCGATGCGCTGTCACCGCTGTTCCAGGCCGTAGTGGAAGCCACGGAAGAGGCGGTTCTCAACTCCCTGCTCCGCGCCGAGACAGTTCGCGGCCATCGCGGCACGGCGCGCGCCATCCCGGTAGATTCCCTTCAATCCCTGCTCCGCCAACACCGGACCTTGCGATGAGCACAGCGTTGTTTTCCCGCAACGTCGCCGCGCTCGCACCGAGCGCAACCATTGCCGTCTCGCGCGAGGCTGCGCGGCTGCGCGATGAGGGCGTGAACGTCGTAGATCTTGGCGCCGGCGAGCCGGACTTCCCCACGCCGAAGGCCGTGGTGGAGGCGGCCAACCGGGCTCTTGCGGCGGGCAAGACGAAATACGCGGCCACCGAAGGGATCCTGGAACTGCGCGCCGCCATCGCGCGTCGGCTGTCGCTGTTGTCAGGCGGGCGGGCGGTGAACGCGGACAACGTGGTGGTGTCGAACGGCTCCAAGCAGGCGCTGTTCAACGCCTGCTTCTGCCTGTTCGGCGCGCGGGACAAGGTGCTGGTGCCGACGCCAGGTTGGACTAGCTACCCACAGATGGTGCACCTGACGCGGGCCACGCCGGTCGAGGTGCATGGCGATCCGGAGTGGTCGCTCAAGGTGTCGGCGGAGGACCTCGAGCGCGCCTGCGACGAAGCGGTCAAGGGCCTGATCATCAACTCTCCGACCAATCCCACCGGCGCCGTGTACACGGCGGCCGAGCTGAAGGCGATCGCCGAGTGGGCGCGGAGCCGCGGCGTATGGGTCATCAGCGACGAGATCTACCGTCGCATTCACTATGGATCGGGGCCGGCTCCCTCCTTCCTCGACCTCCCGGACGAGCTGTTGGAGCGCGTGGTGGTGGTGGATGGCGCGTCGAAAGCGTACGCGATGACGGGGTGGCGGATCGGGTTCGCGCTGGCTCCGCGGGAGCTAGCGCAGATCATGAGCGCGCTGCAGTCCCACACCACGTCAGGGGCTAACACTCCGGCGATGTGGGCCGCCGCCGAGGCGTTCGGGAGCGACGCGGTGCAGGAGGAGGTGGAAGCGATGACCGGAGCGTTTCGGAGGCGTCGCGACGTGCTGGTGCGGCGGCTGCGCACCGAGCTGCCGGGTACCGAGTTCGTCGAGCCGCTGGGCGCTTTCTACCTCTTCATCAGGGTGGACGAGCTGTTCACGCGCCACGTGCCGAATGCCACCGAGGTATGCCGCCGGTTGGTCGCGGACGAGGCTCTGGCGCTGGTGCCGGGCGCTGCCTTCGGCGACGACCGGTGGGTACGGATGTCGTACGCGGCATCCGAAGCGCAGCTCGAGGAGGGAATGGACCGGCTGGTGCGGGCCTTCCAACGCTTGCGCGCGGAAAAGGAGGGCTCGCCCCTCGAACGACTGATGCGCTGAGCGCTGGCGGGGGCCTGAAGCTGCGGATATGTTGGGCGTGCCATGAGCCTCAGCGCGCGGGTAGTCGAGCGTCAGGGTGCGGTCCCGAAGATCTCCTATCGTTGGGATCCTGAGACCGACATCCTTACCGGCGCCATCAAGGGCGCCGCGAGCGAGTCGCACGGTCTCACCGGCTCGGTCGAGCTGGAGGGGAGCGACGGTTCGTTCATCCTGCTGGACGTGAGCGGCGGAACGATCCGCGGCATCGAGGTGGTGGTGTGGCCGGACGTGAAGACGGTCTCATCGCTGCAGCCGCCGCCGCGCGTCAGGGAAGGGAACGTTCTGTTACCCACGCGCCGCAGCCAGCCGTCGGTGGCGGCAGTCGAGGTGGACACCGCGCTTACCATGGAAACCAACGCCAGCGAGTCGGTGTTCAGGGTGCGCGTCGGCGCGCCGCGGCGCGTGGACGTGGTACGGGTCGCCGACGGGCTGCTGGTGGAAGTTGACGACAGCGGCGAGGTTGCCGGCCTGTGGTTGACCGGCGTGCCGCCGTTCCCGGCCGACGAGCCGGCCGACCTGACATGATCACCGCCATTGTCCAGATTCGCTGTTCGCGCGACCTGATCCCCCAGACCGCGGAGGCGGTTGCGGAGGTGCCGGGAATCGCGGAGGTGTACTCGGTTTCCGGCGAGTGGGACCTGATGGCGATCGTGAAGGTGAAGGAGTACGATCAGATCGCCGAAGTGGTGACGGAAAGGCTGGTGCACATCCCCGGCATCGTGCGCACCAACACCATCAGCGCCTTCCGGGTCTATTCCAGAACCGATCGCGAAGCTGGTTTCACTCTGGGCGGGGCCTGAGGGCCTCAGAAAGCGATAGCTAGGCTCACGGTGAGGGTCCGGTCGTCGCGGCTGGTGACCCCCGGCGCCGGGCGGCTGTCGCGCTTCCACTCGAATCTGGTGGTGAGGGCCAGCGACTGGCTGAGCCGCACCCGGACCAGCGCTTCGCTCGAAGCCAGGTAGTCCGCGGCGTCGCGTACGGCGGGCTGGAACTTCGCCGTGCCTTCGAGAGTAACGTCGCGGCTGAGCGCGTTGAAGTAAGACGTGCGCGTGTGGAAGCGGACCTCTCCGACCTCGTTGGGGGAGATGCCGGGGTCGCGGTACTCCACTTCCCCGATCATTCCGAAGGCGATGAGGGCGCGGCGGTCGTCGCGGGAGATGAGATTCAGGTTGACGCCGGCGCCGCCCGAGACGCGGGTCCTGATGCGCCGAATCGCGTCGCGCTCGACGTCCGCGCCTAGGAACGGCGAGGCCAGGTCGCGGGGACGCCAGTCGAAGCGGAGCCTGAATGCGCTGTTGTCCACCGCGCGCGAGCCGTTGCTCTGCCCGTAGCGCGCTTCCAACTTGGTGTTGAAGATGAACCAATCGCGCTGCTGGTGCTCGGCAGTGAACGTCCCAGTGAACACGGTGAGGTCGCGATTGCCAG
>DATMBH010000179.1:0-2149 GCA_035559335.1 Gemmatimonadales bacterium | reverse complement strand
GCCACCGGCCTGCACGGCGACCGACTGCCCTACGGGAGGCAGACCTGGGCATCGCTCGCGACCGACCTGGTGGCGCGGCGCGGTCCCACGCGTGGCATGTTGGCGCTGCCGGCGATCCCGTACATGCTGGCCCATCTCCGGCGGCGCCAGCGCGCCCTGCGCCAGGCCGACGCGGTGGTCGCGGTGAGCGAGTATATCGCGCAGCGGCTGGCTGGCATCGTCGCGCCCGAGCGGGTCCACGTGATCCCGAATCTGCTCGACCTCGCCGCGATCGACGCTACCATCGCCACGCCGCCGACGAGCGTCGTGCCAGGCGAGCCGTACCTCCTGTTCGTCGGCAAGCTGGAGCGGAACAAGGGCGCGGATCTGCTCGTTGATATTTTTAAGGGGTTGAGCCGACTCAGCGATTGGAAATTAGAGCTGGGAGATTGGAGATCGGATGAATCTCAATCTCTAATCTCTACGCGCCAACCCCTCGAACTCGTGATCGCCGGCGACGGCCCGTTGCGGTCGGAGCTGGAGCGCCAACTGGCCGTGCTCGGCGTGCGGGTGCGTTTCCTCGCCTGGCTCGACCACGACGAGGTCGTGCGGCTGATGGCGCATTGCACGTTGCTGCTCTTTCCCTCGGCGTGGGGCGAGCCGTTGAGCCGCGTACTGCTGGAGGCGATGGCGTGTGGCGCGGCGATCCTGGCGATGCCGACCGGCGGTACGCCCGGCATGATCACCGATGGCGTGAACGGCGCGCTCGAGCCGACGGCCGAGGGGTTCGCACGGCGGCTGGCGGTGCTGTTGCAGCAGCCCGAACGGCGGCGGGCCCTTGGGGCAGCGGCGCGGCATACGGCGCGCGAGCGCTTCGCGAAACAGGTCGTCGTGGAGCGTGTGGAGGAGCTATATCGCTCGCTGGTTTGAGCTGGAAACCCTGCACCTTCTCTCGGGAAACGGGAACATGGGCCAATTCTGTTCAACTAACAGGCCTTCCGCGGTGGTGCCTCGCACCCCCTGACCCCCGCGCCCCGCCGGGGCGTGGCGGGGTGCGGGATACCAGCACCGCCTCGTCCCCCTTCCCCGCACCGCGGGGAGGGGCCGGGGGAGGGCAGCGCCTTGATCGGGCACCAGAAAGGCGCAGCGACCACCGGACGATGATCGCTGCGCCTTTCCACTGCTTACCCCACTGATGCGCATCCCAACGAAACTGTGCCGCTGCGTTGCTGCGGTTCAGCTATTGGCCCGGCGCCGCCTGCGCAGCGTCAGCGCCACCCCGGTCGCGATCAATGCCAGCGCGGCCAGCAGCAGCGTCGCCGGGAGTTCAGCGCCACCGGTCCGCGGCAACTGTTGCGCCGGTGGTTGCGCTGCTGGCGCTGCCGCCGCTTCCGTCACCGTGATCTGTTTCATGACGATGTTGCCACCCACGATCACCGGTGCATCGGGGCCGGGGAATTCATAAGTCCCCATCGTTCCAGCGTCGATGTGCAGCATCGGCCAGAGCTTGGTGCCAGCCGTCACGTTCTGCTCCAGCCTGACCTTGACGTCTCGGCTGTCGCCCTGCGGCACGGCGGTGTGGCCGATCACCTTGCCCGGCTTGCCGCCCTCGTCCAGGTGGATCACCATCCAGCCCGGCACGCTGGAGGTCACGCTGGCGACCGTCACGGTGCCGTCGGTGACCGGCTGGTCGCTGGCCTCAAGGCTGCCGGTCGGCGCGGGGGCCTGCTCGGCCGGCGCGGCCGTGGGCTGCGGCTGGGCGGCGGCGGCCTCCTGGACCACAACGGTGCCGGCCATACTACTGCCACCCGGCGCGCCGTGATACTTACAGTAGTAGGGGAAGGTGCCGGCGGTGTTGAAGGTGAAGGAGAACTCCTGGCCCGCCTCCAGGTCGCCGGAGTCGAACGAACCATTGTCGGCGGTGACGGTGTGCTCGGCCTGACCGACGTTCTTCCAGACGACAGTGTCGCCTACGTTCACCGTGATCGTTTTCGGCGCGAATTCGAAATCCCGGGCTTCGACGGTCTGGGTTGCGGCGAGCGGCGCAGCGCTTGCGATCGGCAACAGCGCGAAAAGCGCCACCAACACCACGATTCCGATGATGCCGAACGTACGTGATCGGCGATCCATCATGCGACCTCCTTTACTTCGTAAAGCCTTTCCTTCCCTG
>DATMBH010000178.1:0-4207 GCA_035559335.1 Gemmatimonadales bacterium | reverse complement strand
GTTTTTCGGTCTTTCCGTCCTGCCGTCCAAGCTCCTTCACCACCGCCTCCACCAGCGGCCCGGTCCCGAACCGCACCGGGTCGGTGGCTGGCAGAGCCGTCTCACGCTCGGCGTCCCTGACCGCGGCTCGCGCGGCGGCCTCGTCGAGATCGTAGGTGTTAAGCGCAATGCCAATCACCCGCGACGGGTGTATCCAGCGCGCGGCTTCCTCGTAGATGCGGACCAACTCCGCCAGGCTGGGTATCGGCACCCACGGCTCCCGGCCGGTGTAGTCCCCGATCATCGTTCGGGAGCTCTGATGGCACAGGATCATCGCATCGGGGCACGAGCCATGCATCAAGCCTAACGTGACTCCGGAATACGACGGGTGAATCAGGCTCCCCTGCCCCTCCACCAGCACCACGTCGGCGCCCTGCGCCGCCTCGAGCGTAAGCGCTTCCGCCGCGCCTCCCACGAAGTCCGCTACCACGGCGTCGACGGCGATGCCCCACCCTTCGATCAGGATGCCGGTCTGGCCCGTGGCGGCGAACCGCGTTCTGATGCCGCGCGAGTTGAGCGCGCGAACCAGCTCCACCTGCGCGGTCATTTTTCCGACGTTGCAGTCGCTCCCAACCGTCAGCACCACCAGCGCCTCAAGATCGCGCGCCAGGCCGTTGGAGACCGTCAGGTTCGCGGGAGGCTTGCGGGCGTCCACCACCTTCACGCCACGGGCGCGGGCGCGGGCGGCGATCTCCGGATCGTCTCCTATGAAGGTGTGCAGACCGCTCCACACGTTGAGCCCGCCGTCGATGGCGGCCAATATCCATCCTCGCCACGTGTCCGGGAGCCGGCCGCCCTGCGGCGCTATTCCTATCATCAGCCAAGTGGGCCCGAGCGCCAGGCCTTCCTCCAGCGTTCCCACCACCGGGATGGCGCCGCCGTAGCCGAGCACTTCCTGCACTGTGGTCCCGCGCCGGGTGCTGTCGAGCACCGCGACGATCTGGTCCGGCAGGTAGCGAATCGCACAGTTGGCGGTCTTGCTGGTTTCGGGCGCGAAGGCGCCGTCGGCGATGATCAGGTAGCGCGGTGAGTGCATGGGGGATAATAGGCCGTATGGCGGTAGGGCGGGAAGGCAGTAAGCAGGACGGACAGCGCCAGCTTCAACTTGCCGCCCTACCGAGCAACCGCCTTACCGGTTTTGGTCGGCTGCAGCACCGCCGGCGGCGGGCTTTCCGCCTCCGGCCGTTCACCGTAGGTCTGGTAGATCACCAGGTGCCTGACGAGCACGAACGCCGTGGCTAGCGCGGGGACCGCCACTACCATCCCTAGAATCCCGCCGATCTTGGCCATCACCAGCACGCTCAGAATGGTGAGCACCGGCGGCAGCGCCACGCGGTGCTGCATGATGAGCGGGTGAACGATGTTGGCCTCGACCAAGTGGACGATCACGCCCACCATCGCCACGGCGATGAACGCCAGCCAGCCGCGGTCGCCCAGCACCAGCAGCGCGGGAAGCAGGGTCGAGACAATGGTTCCGAAGAACGGCACCATCACCGCCACGCCGGTGAAGATCGCGAAGGCCAGCCAGAACGGAACGTTCAGGATCCACAGGCCGATGCCGGTGAGAGCCGCGAGCACCACCATCGCCAGCAGCTGCGCTCCCACCCAGGAACGCAGCGTCTCGACCAGGTCCTGTAGGATGTCCTGGGCCACCTTGCGGTGCTGCGGCGGCACCAGTTGCACCAGCCCCGCGTGGTACAGCCGCGGCTTCATCGCCAGGTACAGCGCCATCACGATCACGGCCACCGAGTCGATCAGGATCCGGCCCGTGGCGGTGGCGTACGCGAAGAACGAGCGCCTGACGTAGGCGTAGATCTCGGCCAGCGCCGAGGACACCAGGCCGGTTTCCTGTGACGCGATTCCGGTGCGCGTTAGGATCGGGTAGCGGCTCGCCAGGCGCCGGAGCTGCTCGTCGAGGTCGTTGAGGTAGCGCGGGACGGCCGCGATCAGGTCCTGGGTCTGCTGGATCACGGCCGGCGCCAGCAGCGCCCCGATTCCCGTCAGGCCAGCAAGCGTCAGCAGTAGCGCCAGGGCCAGCCCCACGCCGCGCGGCAACCGGAAGCGCCGGACCAACAGGTCAGTGAAGCCGCCCAGGTAGACCGACAGCAGCGCCGCAATGAACCCGACCAGCACCAGCTCGGTGATCTCGAGCAGGAAGATGCCGAGGGCGGCCACCCCCAGCACCAGCAGCAGGGGCGCCGCCCTCCGGACTGCGGGACCGTTGTCGGTCACCGTTCGTTACGGCTTCTTCTGCTCGTCGGCGTGCTCGTCAACGAGCTCCGCGTCAACGGTATCGCCCCTGCCGGCACCCAGTTGCTTCGGCTCGGCGCCCTTGCCGGGGCCCAGCAGCCCCATCTTGCGCTTCAGCTCCAGCAGCTGCGTGTCGGCGTCGGCCTTGTACTCGAGCTGGGCGAACTGCTTCTGAAGCTGATCGCCCTCCAGCTCTTCGGACAGCTCGGCCGCGGCCAGCGCCTTGCGCTCGTTCTGCTCGATGCGCTCGCCCATCCGCTCGAACACCTCGAAGGCGCTCTGGTCGCTCATCGAGCTCATCGTCTCGTGGATGCGGCGCTGCGCTTCGGCCCGGCGCTGGCGGGCGATGAGGATGTTCTTCTTGCGCTTGGCTTCCTCGATCTTGTCGTTGAGCGCGCGCAGCGAGGCCTTGAGGTTCTCGGTTTCGGCCGCGTGCTTGCGCCAGGTTTCCTCGAGCTGCGCCGCGGCGGTCATGTGCTCCGCGTGGCGCATCAGCGCCTGCTTCGCCAGGTCGTCGCGGCCTTCCTGCACCGCCAGCATGGCGCGCTTCTCCCAGTCGGCGGCGAGCTTCTTCTCCTGTTCCACCTGGGCCTGGAGCCGCTTCTCGTCGGCGATCGCCGAGGCGACCTGCTGCTTGGCCTTGGCCAGCTGGCTGCGCATGTCGAGCACCAGCTGGTTCAGCATCTTCTCGGGGTTCTCGGCGCGCGAGATCAGGTCGTTGAGGTTCGACCTGATCATGGTGGCGAGACGGTCAAATATTCCCATGGTCTTGGCTCACGCCTGACGGTACGGGGCCAGCGCCGTCAGGTGCGACGCCAGCGCCAGCATGATCGAATCGTAGCTTGCCTGGAACTCGGCGAAGTCGAGGTTTTCCAGCTCGAGCGCGTCCGACAGCACCACGGAGTTCCCGTCAATCCCGTAGGATCCGTGTACTAGGTCGGTGGCATTCAGCTCCAGCAGCCGGCGGTACAGTTCCGGTTTGGAGCCGTCGCCCAGCTCGAGCACCTTCACCCGGAGCACCAGAACGGGCGGATTGTAATGAACTGCAAGCTCCGGCGCATCGGGGGAGGCGTTGAGCACCCACAACCCCTCCGAGACCTCCCGCGCTGTAACGCCCTCCGAGGCGAGACGGCCGAGCCAGCTCTCGATGTCCTCGCGTGTCACCATTGGACCTCCTCTATACGGCATGAACCCGCGTACGCGCCAGCAAGCGGGTTTGTTTCAACCGTCAACACCGGAGCCTGGCAGCGCCTTTTCCTTTTTTACCTGGGCCAGGAGCCGTTCGGTGAAGTCCTGGCGCTCGGCCAGCTCGGCCACCTGCGCGCGTAGCGCCGCGACCTGGTCGCGCAGTTCCTCGAGTTCCTCGTTAGGCTCGTGGTCGGCTTTGCCGCGCAGCCGATCCGCCACCGCGCGCCCGATGGGACTGAACGCCAGCCCGCCCAAAAGCATCGTGCCGAACACGATCAGCACGTCGAGGTCCATCAGGTGGGCCCTCCCGGCAGCACTTCTCGGTTCACCTTCGCCAGCAGCCGCTCGGCGAACTCGAGCCGGTTGTGGAGCTCGTCCAGCTGAGCCGTCTGGCCGCGCTCGCGTTCGTCGAGTTCTGCGCGCAGCTCGGCGACCTCGACCCGGAGCGACTCGATTTCGCGCTCGAGTTCCTGGTCCTTGCCGCCCGAGACGAGGCGTCCCAGGGCCTTGCCCAGCGGACTATAGGACATGCCCACTAGGCCCATCATGATGAACAGCGTGATCGGAATCAGTTCGCCCGGCATCGGTCTACCCACCTGTCACGGAACTTCCGGTGTCGCTGCCGCCATGACGTCGGAAGGCGTACGGAAGTTTCGCCTAAGCTGCCAATCTAGGCCCACTTGGGGGTAGGAGCCAGCGCGGGCCCGGTGGGCTGGGCGTCCGGGGGTGG
>DATMBH010000177.1:0-6964 GCA_035559335.1 Gemmatimonadales bacterium | reverse complement strand
TCCGTCAACATCATTGACCAGTGCGTCGCCCTCGGCGTGCCGTTCGCGCGCGAGTATGGTGGCCTGCTCGACAACCGCTCCTTCGGCGGGGCCCAGGTGAGCCGCACCTTTTACGCGCGCGGCCAGACCGGCCAGCAGCTGTTGCTCGGCGCCTACCAGGCACTGGAGCGCCAGATCGGCGCCGGACGGGTGAAGATGTTCGCCCGCCACGAGATGCTGGAACTGATCGTGATCGACGGCCGCGCACGCGGCATCGTGGCCCGCGACATGGTGACCGGCGAAATCGCTCCTTACCTGGCCGATGCCGTGTGCCTGGCCACCGGCGGTTACGGTAACGTGTTCTTCCTTTCGACCAACGCGAAGGGCTGTAACACCTCGGCAATCTGGCGCGCCTATCGCAAGGGCGCCGGCTTCGGAAACCCGTGCTTCACGCAAATCCACCCCACCTGCATCCCGGTCACCGGCGAGCACCAGTCCAAGCTCACGCTGATGAGCGAGTCGCTGCGCAATGACGGCCGGGTGTGGGTGCCGAAGCGGGCCGGCGACACCCGGCCCCCGGGCGAGATACCGGAGTCGGAACGCGACTACTACCTCGAGCGCATGTACCCGAGCTTCGGGAACCTCGCCCCACGCGATATCGCGTCGCGGGCTGCCAAGCGCGTATGCGACGAGGGCCGTGGCGTCGGACCGATGGGCCTGGGCGTGTATCTCGACTTCGCCGACGCGATCAAGCGACTGGGCGAGGACGTGGTGCGCGAGCGCTACGGCAACCTGTTCGAGATGTACGAACGGATCACGGACGAAAACCCCTACCGCGTGCCGATGCGGATCTTCCCCGCCGTCCACTACACCATGGGTGGCCTGTGGGTGGACTACAACCTGATGAGCACCATCCCCGGGCTGTTCGTGCTGGGCGAGGCCAACTTCTCCGACCACGGCGCCAACCGGCTGGGTGCCAGTGCGCTGATGCAGGGTCTGGCCGACGGCTACTTCATCATCCCCTACGCGATGGGCAACTATCTGGCCGGCCAAAAGCCGGGCGTCCCAAGCGAGGACCATCCCGAGGTCCGGCTTGCCGTGGAGACCACCCGGGAGCGAATCCGTAAGTTGTTGTCAACAAAGGGGAAGCGTACTCCCACCTCGTTCCACCGCGAGCTGGGAAAGATCATGTGGGAGCACTGCGGCATGGCCCGCAACCGGTCCGGACTCGAGCAGGCCCTGAAGCGGCTCCCCGAGCTGCGCGAGGAGTTCCACCGCAACCTGAACGTGGCCGGCGAGGAAGGTACCATCAACCAGCAGCTGGAGCTGGCCGGCCGGGTGGCGGATTTCCTCGAGCTCGCCGAGCTGATGTGCCGCGATGCGCTGGAACGGGAAGAAAGCTGCGGCGGCCATTTCCGCGAGGAATACCAGACCGAAGATGGCGAAGCCCGCCGTGACGACGAGCGGTTTTGCCACGTGGCCGTCTGGGAGTTCCAGGGTGACGGAAAGGACCCGGTGCGCCACCAGGAGGCGCTGCAGTTCGAGAACGTGAAGCTCGCTACGCGGAGCTACAAGTAGATGAACCTGACGCTGCACGTCTGGCGCCAGAACGGCGGCTCTGATGCGGGGCGGTTCGTGACCTACGATGCCACCGACATCAGCCCCGATATGTCGTTCCTCGAGATGCTGGATGTAGTGAACGAGCGGCTGATCGCGCGGGGTGAAGAGCCGATCGCCTTCGATCACGACTGCCGCGAAGGCATCTGTGGGGCGTGCGGGATGGTGGTCAACGGCCGTCCTCACGGACCGCGCCAGCGCACCACCACCTGCCAGCTGCACATGCGCTCGTTCAGCGACGGCCAGGAGCTGTGGATCGAACCGTGGCGCGCCGCGGCCTTCCCGGTGCTGAAGGACCTGATCGTGGACCGCAGCGCCTTCGACCGGATCATCGCCGCCGGCGGCTACATCTCCGCGCCAATAGGGAGCGCGCCTGACGCCAACGCTGTCCCGGTGCGCAAGGAGGACGCCGACCTAGCGTTCGATGCGGCCACTTGCATTGGGTGTGGCGCCTGCGTGGCGGCCTGCCCCAACGCATCAGCCACGCTGTTCACCGCGGCCAAGGCGACCCACCTGGGCCTGCTGCCGCAGGGACAGCCCGAGCGGCTGGAGCGCGCGCTGGCGATGGTGGCCCAGATGGACGCCGAGGGCTTCGGGCCGTGCACCAATCACGGCGAGTGCCACGCGGCCTGCCCCAAGGGGATCCCGGTCGAGTTCATCGGCCGGCTCAACGCCGACTTCCTGCGCGCCGCCTTGACCAGGGGCCGGCGAGTGGCCCAGGCGGGCGACTCGGCTGCAGGCTAGCAGCCAGCAGCTCTGGTGCCCACTCTCTGTTTGCCACTTGATTATAAATAACCGTTCGTTTATAAGTGACCACATGAGCCCACGCCCCCGGAGAGTGTCTGACTCTGACATTGTGGCAGCGGCAGCACGGGTGATCGCGCGCCAGGGCCCGGCTGACTTCACCCTGGCCGATGTGGGTCGCGAGGTCGGCCTGGCGGCGGCTACTCTCAGCCAGCGGTTCGGCTCCAAGCGGGAGCTGCTGCTGGCCCTGGTGGCATCGGGCACCGCGACTGTCTCGCGCCTGTTCCAAGAGGCGCGCACGCGCCATCAGAGCCCGCTTTCCGCGCTCGAGGATGCCCTGCTCCAGCACGTCAGGACCTTCGGCCGTCCGGAGGAACTGGCGAATTACATCGCGTTTCTGCACCTCGACCTGATGGACCCGGAGTTCCACCGTTATGCGAAGGCCCAAGCGGCGGCGCTGCGATGGGAAATAGAGCGGCTGCTCGCCGAGGCGGTGCGACGCCGGGAGGTGGCGACTCCCGACGTGCGACTGCTGGCTCGTGCGGTCCAAGTGGCGTACAACGGCGCGCTGCTGACCTGGGCGGTGGAGCGGGATGGGAGCGTCGCCGGTCGGGTCCGCGAGGCCGTCTCGGCCGTTCTGGATCCGGCCAGGGTGGCAGCGCGCAGGCGGTAGGCGGTCCGGTGGTCTAGGAAGCGGGCGGAGGGCGGAGGCGCCTGACGCGGCGCACTCCGCCCCTGTTCCCTTCCCGTCTTACAACTTCACCTGGGCTATCGTTTCCTGCACTGCCTTTGCCGACTTGCCCAGCGCCACCCGCTCGGCGCTCGTCAGCTCGACTTCGATGATTTGCTCCAGGCCGTTCTTCCCCAGCTTGCACGGCACGCCGAGGTAGATGTCGCGAAAGCCGTACTCGCCCTCCAGCCAGGCGGCGCAGGGCAGCACCCGCTTCTTGTCCTTGACGATGGCCTCCACCATCTGGACCGCCGCGGCCGATGGGGCGTAGTAGGCCGAGCCGGTCTTTAGAAACGCCACGATCTCGGCGCCGCCGTTGCGGGTGCGGTCCACGATCTTGTCCAGCTGCTCCTGCTTCATGAGCTGGGTGACCGGAATGCCGGACACAGTGGTGTAGCTCACCAGCGGCACCATGGTGTCACCGTGCCCGCCCAGGACCATGGCCTGGATGTCCTCGACCGACACGTCCAGCGCCTCGGCTAGGAACGAGCGGTAGCGTGCCGTGTCCAGCACTCCCGCCATGCCGATCACCCGGTTGCGCGGCGCGCCCAGCACCTGCTTCATCACGTAGCACATGGTGTCGAGCGGGTTGGACACCACGATCACCATCGCGTTCGGCGCCACATTCCTGATGTTCTCGGCGACCGACTTGACGATGTTCACGTTGGTGTTGAGCAGGTCCTCGCGGCTCATCCCGGGCTTGCGCGCGATGCCGGCGGTGACCACGAACAGTTCGCTTCCGGCAGCTTCGTCGTAGCCATTGGAGCCGATGACTCGGGTGTCAAAGCCTTCGATCGGGGCGGATTCCCACTGGTCGAGGCCTTTCCCCTGCGGCACTCCTTCAATGACGTCAATCAGAATGACCTGGCGCGCCAGCTCCTTCTCCGCTAGGCGCTGTGCTGTGGTGGCGCCGACGTTTCCGGCGCCTACTACCGTGATCTTATTCACTTATCGGACTCCCGCGCGATGGCGGTGGGTGGTTTGATGGATCCGGCCAGCGCGGGAATTGTAACCCAGTTTCCTCAGCACGTCATACAGAACAATGCCCACGGCGGTGGCCAGGTTGAGCGAGCGCACCGGGCCCGTCATGGGGATCCGGTAGCAGCGCTCGGGATGTTTCTCCAGAATCCGGTCCGGCATCCCGCTGCCCTCGTTCCCGAATACCAGGCAGCTGCCGTCCGGGATCTCCGCGTCCCACAGCGAGCGCTCAGCCTTGGCCGAGAAGTAGTAGCAGCGCTCGCGCGAGATCGCCTCCCGGAACCAGCGCCAGCCCGGGTGAACCCACAGGTCAACCTCGTCCCAGAAGTTGACCGAAGACCGTCGCAGCTCGGCGTCGTCGAGCGAGAAGCCGATCGGCTTGATAAGGTGGAGAGAAGTCTCGGTAGCGGCACACAACCGGGCGATGTTGCCCGTGTTGGGCGGGATCTGCGGCTCAATCAGGGCTACGTGGAGGGCCAGACTTCAACCTCCGATCTGGGACAAGGCTTGGAGGCCCCCATTGTTCATTGCGAGCAGGTGGTGCTCCGGCGGCTTCTCCCGCAGCGCCTGCAGGAATAGCGGCCCCACATCGCCGCCGGCGCGCAGCGTGTCGCGGAAGTTCACTTCGTGAGTGCCGAACAGGCAGGTGCGCAGCCTGCCATCGGCGGTGAGGCGCACCCGGTTGCAGTCCCCGCAGTAGGTGTGCGTCATGGGAGTGATGACGCCTATTGACCCAGGCGAGCCCGGTGAGCGCCAGTACTTCGCGGGTCCATTTCCTATCGGCCGGTCGGAGTCCGGTTCGATCCCGCCCAACGCATCGCTCGCGCGCTCCAGCACCTCGGTGCTGGGCACCACGTGCTCCGCGGTCAGGTCGAACATGTCGCCAACCGGCATCAGCTCGATGAACCGGACGTGCCACGGATGATCGAGGGTGAGCCGCGCCATTTCGCCGATTTCGTCGTCATTGATGCCGCGCATGACGACCATGTTCACCTTCACCGGCATCAGGCCGGCGGCCTGCGCCGCCGTCAGGGCTGCAATAGGGTCGAATCCCAGGTCGCGACGCGCCAGCTTCGCGATGCGCTCCGGCCGCAGCGAGTCCACCGACACGTTCACCCGATCGATACCGGCGGCGCGATAGTCCGCGGCCTTCTTCACCAGCTTGACGCCGTTGGTAGACAGAGCGATGTCCTCTATTCCCGGAATCGCGTCCAGGTATCTGACCAGGGTCTCGAGGTCCGGCCTGATCGTCGGTTCGCCGCCCGTGAGCCGGAGTCGCCGAATGCCGAGCGGCGCCAGCTGGCGCACGATTGCGGCAATCTCCTCGTAGGTCAGGATCTCCGCCTTCGGCAGCCACTGCATGCCCACTTCCGGCATGCAGTACAGGCAGCGGAAGTTGCAGCGGTCGGTGACGCTGATACGCAGGTAGGTGATGCGGCGTCCCTGCGCGTCGGCGTGCGGCTCGGCCACACTGAGCGGACGGCGACTAACCACGTCCTGCCTCAACCTGCGGAGGCTCCGGCACGCTCCAGCCCGCCGGCTGCACCCACAGCGTGGACCCGTCGCTGAAGCGCTCCTTCTTCCACAGCGGCACCCGTCGCTTGGTCTCCTCGATAACGTAGCGCGAGGCCTCGTAGGCCTCGCCGCGGTGCGGCGCACCGACCGCAATGGCAATGCTCGCCTCGCCCACGGGCACACAGCCCAGGCGATGCCGGAGTGCCACCTTCACCTGCGGCCACTTGGCTGCCGCCTCACCCACGATGCTCTCGAACTCGGCTTCGGCCATGGCCGGATAGCTGGAGTAGTCAATCTCGGCAACGTCGCCGTCGTCAGGAGAGCTCCGGACGGTCCCCATGAACACTAGCACCGCACCCCGGTCCTTCGCGCACACCTCGGCAACGAGCGCGTTGAGGTCGAGGGGGTCGGGGGTAAGGAACGGCATATGTTGAGAATAAGAGGGGATGGGGGTTAGGGGATAGGGGCTGGGGAGGTGTCAGGGGGTCGGCGGGCGGGGGCGGGGGTGAACGCGCCGCCACGGTCCGCGTGCACCACGCACCTTCAGGTTGCCGCCTCGCCGACCCCTGAGTCCCGACCCCCGATACCTGCATCCAACGCCACATCCAGCGCCGGCGCCGAGTGGGTGAGCCAGCCGATCGAGATCAGGTCCACTCCGGTGGCGGCGATAGCGGGAATGTCCTCGAGCTTCACACCGCCCGATGCCTCGACCAGCGCCCTGCCCTTCACTAGCGCCACAGCCTCAGCCACCTGTCCGACGGTCATGTTATCGAGCAGCACCGCGTCGGCGCCGGATGAGATCGCCTCCTCAACCTGCTCCAGCGTATCGCACTCAACCTCGATGCGCAGCAGATGGTGTCTAGCTGCGCGCGCCCGCTCGATGGCTTCGCGCACGCCGCCGGCGATGGCGATGTGGTTGTCCTTGATGAGCACACCGTCGTCGAGACCCATTCGATGGTTCACGCCTCCGCCGATCCGCACAGCGTACTTCTCCAGCAGCCTGAGGCCGGGCGTGGTCTTGCGCGTGTCGGCGATGCGGGCGCGATGCTCGCCCACCGCTCGCACTGCGGCGGCCGTCGCAGTAGCGATTCCAGACAGGTGGCCCAACAGGTTGAGCGCCACGCGCTCGGCGCTGAGGATGGCGCGCGCACTGCCGCTCACCTGGGCCAGCACGGCGCCGGCGTTCACATCGCTGCCGTCCGGCACGCAGGCGGCCGCGCGAACCCGGGAGTCCACGAGTCGAAACGCTTCGAGTGACAGCTCGAGGCCAGCGATCCGGCCCGCCGCTCGCACCACGATTGCTGCCTCGAGGCTGGCGCGCTCCGGTACCACGGCCAGCGTGGTGACATCGCCACGGCCCACGTCTTCGGCGAGGGCCGCGCGCAGTACCGCCAATCCAGC
>DATMBH010000176.1:0-4919 GCA_035559335.1 Gemmatimonadales bacterium | reverse complement strand
TGCTCGAATCGCAACCGTCGCGTTACCGCCCGCCGCAAGCCTGCCAACGTCACCTGGCGGTCCGACGTGGTCGCCCGCCGCAGGCTGTTCGATGAATGGCATGCAGCGCAGTTCTCGCGCCCCGGCTGCGCGTGGTGGCAGCGCCGGCAGTCGTTCTCCGAGCGGACCATGACGGCCCCGTGCCGGACCCGGCTGGAGTGGCACGCTGAGCACTGCTCATTGCGGTGCGAGCCGTGCGAGAACCGCGGGAACGGCCTGCGCTGCGGAACGGCACGTGTGGTTGTGTCACGGCCTTGTTTGAACGCTTCCATCAGCACCGCATCGCCGGCTTCATCCGACGACATGCGAACCGGCGGCTCCCGCTCGATGTTGCGATGGCACCGGGTGCAGTTGGCGCCTTCCACCCTCCAGCTGTGCGCCACGTGGCACGTGGTGCAGCGTTCGGGGTGCTGCACGCCCACATGGAAGGACAGTGCGCGCCAGTCGCTGTGGCACGAGGCCGTCGTGCAGGTGGCCTGACTCGCATCCTCCTGCTCGTGCGGGTTGTGGCAGTCGCCGCACACTCCGCCGTGTGGGTCCCGGCCGATCTCGAGCAGGCCCACACGCTGCTGCATCTGGTGACACGACAGGCACTCGCGGGCCCGCGGCGTGAGGGGGCGGCCCAGCGAGTCGACTGCGAGCCCTTCGGCGTTGGCCAGGAAGTTGTGACATGCGGTGCAGTGGAGTTCCAGCTGTCCCATGCCACCCAGGCGGATCGTGTTGTCCACATGGCAGCCGGCCTGTCCGCAGGTGGAGTCCACCGAGGCGAACTCATGGACGTTCACCGAATGGCAGTCGGTGCACAGCATGTCGCGCAGCGATGAGTCCCGAGACTCGAGGTGCACCCTGTGACCGGCGGAAGCGGCAATCTGAGCCCAGCGCTGCGGATCTCCCTCCACGTGGCAGGCGCCGCACACCCGGTTCGGCACCTGCGCATGCCGCGTGATCTCGGCCTGGCGCATCACCAGAGTGCCCCACAACTGCTTCATCTGGTCTATGCGTGTGGACTTGTGGCAGTCGTGGCACTCGATCTCGGCGTGCGCGGAGCGCTTGAAGCGATCGAACGGATCCTGCATTAGGTGACAGGTGATGCAGAAATCGTTGCTGTGCTCGACGTAGTTGTAGGCCTTGTAGCTGCCCGCCAGAACAACACCTGCCAGCAGCGTCAAAAGGGCCAGGACGCCAATCCTGCCACGGCGGCTCAGGCCTCTCCAGCGCTGGAGCAGTCTGTCGATCAACCGGATCAGCAGTCGGTGCATGCGCGGTCCCGCCGAATCCCCCACAACATTGTCAGAAATCCGATCTCGCTTCCGCCTCACGGTCAAGCGGGCCGGTCCCGAAGGACCGACCCGCTTGCGCGCTCACATCAGTCTTCGCCCTCCGCTAGCGGACCATGCCGAGCGCCTGCATGCGCGACTCGACCTGGGCCCTGACTGCGGGAGGTGCGGGTGGGAGGTAGGTGTACTGGCGCCGCAGGGCTGCCTCGGAAGCTAGAAGCAGGGCTTCCGCGTAGAACGCGTTATGAACGCCCCACGAACCGTCGGCGCGGGTGACCATGTGTACGTTAAAGAAGGCGCCCTCTCCGACCGTTATGATCGTCGCGCCGGTGCCGGTAGTGGAGAAGTCACCAGGCGTCTGCTGCCTGACGATCGCCACCAGGCCCGAGTCGATCGGGAATGGATCGAGGTTGCCATCGTTGTCGCCATCGATCCAGATCCGGCGCGCAGCGACTTCGAGGCGGCCCCGCAGGATCGAACGGGCGCTCGCTGTGGCCGCGCCAGAGCCGTGGCAGCCCGAAGTGGTGCAGGCATTGTAGCGGCGCTGCGTGTCGGGACAGTCGCTGGCGCCAGTCGGCACGCCGTTGCCGTCCACGCAGGGGATCGCCGAGAACAGGTGGCCCACCGAGGTCAGCAGGAACGCGCCGGTTGCCGAGTCAGTGGCCGTGAACCGCTCCACATGGCAGCCCGCGCACAGTCGCGGGTTCGCGGTCGAGCCGTGCGTGGTCGGATTGCGGGTAGCGTCGTACGCGAAGTTCTCGGGAATCCAGCCCGCCTCGCCCAGCAGCATGGGACCCTGCGGTGAGTGGGCGCCGCGTGGGGTGGTGGGATCGGGAACCGAACGCTTGTGGTGGCAGGTCATGCACAGGTTGCGCTCTTCGTCCGGATCGTCGATCGGCCGGCGCAACTGACCGGCGTACGGCCCGCCGTGCGGATCGTGGCACACCGCGCAGGTAATCGGCTGCAGCGCTGTCTGAGTCTGCTCTACGAACCGCGCGTCAGGATCGTAGTTCCGGGTTGCCGTCCTGCCCTCGTGGCAAGTCGGGCAGCCGTCGCTTGCGGGCCGGCCGGCAGGATAAGCGTTCAGGATGCCGTGCCGGCTCTGGCGCCACTGCTCCACGTAGGGGTGGTGCGTCCCAGTGTGGCAGGTGGCGCACCCAATCGTCGCCCCTGTATCCGCGAAGATCGTCGAGAGCGGCTGCGCGTCGTCAGGCGCGCTCACGTGACCGGCGCCAGGGCCGTGGCACGATTCGCACTGTACGTCATAGTAGTGCGGTCGAGCGTCGGCGCTGACGGCGAAGAACCCGGTGGTCGAGTCCGGGGCGGCATTGCCGAAGCCGCTGGTGGTGTGGCACGAGTTGCACCTTGCGGCCGCCTGGCCGCTCGCCTGGAGCGTCTCCCAGGCGCGCGCGTGTGCTGTCCGGGACCAGTCACGCTGCTTGGTGATGTGGCAATTGCCGCAGGTGGTCTGCCGAGTCTGCGGGTTGGAGTAGCCGACGAACTGCGTATCGAGAGTCGGGTCGGTTGCGGCCGGCTCGTCTTCGTCAACGCACGCTGGCGCTGCGAGGACCAGAATAATGGCCAGGGGCCAAGCGGGATTACGATGTCTGGCGAGCATGTGCTCAAGCTCCGAATTGACGGATCGTGCGCCGAAGCTAGAGGCCGACACCTACGTACACCAGAAAAGCTTCCTTCACCATCGCTTGTGACGGCATTCACGAACCGGTGGAACACGTTGTGAATAGACAAGTTAGGGGCCCGGCGCAGTCCGGTGCGGCGGCGATCAAGGAAGAAATCCTCATCCGCACGCAGCGCAGTTCTTCATTGTTTTGGGGCGGGTTGTCCGGACAAAAACGCTCACACACAGCGCCAGTGGGCCTTGGCGGGGTTACGAACTCAGCTGTCTGACACCCGGCGGCACTGTCATCTTCCGGGGGCGACATGAGCGTGTACCAGGCTGGCCAGTTCGGCGATCAGGGCTGCCGCCGAGCGCTGGTCCTCGATGCCGCGGGTCAGGACTACCAGCACATAACGGGGCCGGCCCCCGAGGTACACCACGGCGGCGTCGTGGTGGTGGGCGGTGATGGTGCCGGTCTTGTGCGCGATGCGGGTCCGGCGCGGCAGCCCCGCCGGTATCGCGTCGCGGAAGCGCTGGTTGAGCAGGATACGCAGCATCGCGCCGCACGAGACCGCCGTCGCCGCGCGGCTCTCGACCAGCGCCGTGAGCAGCGCCCCCAGATCGCGCGCCGTGGTGGTGTTGTTGAGACCGGCCCGGAACGCCGGGCCGTCCTCGACGCCGCGCCGGATCTCGATGGAGTCGGCGCCGAGGGAGCGAGCGGTGGCCTGAACGCGTGAGGCGCCGACGCGCTCGACGAGGATATTTGTGGCCAGGTTGCTCGACACCGTGATCATCAGCTCGACTAGGCGCTGCACGGTGGCTGTGCGTCCGGCCTCGCGGTATAGCGAGGAGTCAGAGTCGTCAGCCGGTGACAGGGAGTACTCGGAGGAGTCCGCGATCGAGCGGAAGCTGGTGCGAACCGGCAGCCGCTCGCGCAGCGAGAGCAGCCCGGCGTCTACGTCGCGGAACACCTGGATCATTACCGCAATCTTCATCGTGCTCGCGGCGTGAAACCGGTGGTCCGCGTTGATCGCCACGACCTGCGGCTGCACCAGGTCGCGGAAGTACAGTCCCACGGTCGCTCCGCTGGACTCGATGCGCTCGCGCAGCCGGGCTTCAAGGTGCGTGAGCTCCTGGGCCCTTGCGGACCCGGCGCTTAGCGCCGCAAGGAGGAACAGCAGCCGTCTTATCCACTGGATGTCCCGCCGGCTGCGGCTGCCCCTACTCCCCACTCCCAGCTCCCTAGGGTTCAAACCTCCCGCTCCTGGCTTCCACCGTTCTTCGCGGCAGCCCCGACAGTCTGATGAGCAGTCGCCGGGCTCCGCGCGAGAGGGCGTTGCCGAAGTCGCCGCGCTCGCGCAGCGCGCGGCCCAAGTCACCTCGCAGCCACTGCTCAACCTCATCCAGCTCCGAGAGCGACAGCGATTCGATTTCCAGCGTGGCCACGTAGTAATGGCGGCCGGTCGAGCCCGCGCGCGGCAGCAGATCCACGGTGAACGGAGTCGCCAGAGCCCGCGCCAGCGCGGCGGTGTCGGGGTGCTCCTCGACCGAGCCCCCCGAGCGCAGCAGTTCGTACACGTTGCCTATCGGGTCGAGCCGTGCTACGGCGTCCCAGGCGACGGTTCCCACCTGGCGGTCGATGAGCCGGGCGTCACGCCACAGCTCCAGCCGGAAATGATAGTGCACTGCGAACCCGTTGCGGAGCGCCGCCTCGAAATTGGCGTCGAGCAGATCCGAGGCGCGCACGATGGGTGAGAGCAGCTGTCCGGCGCTGTCGCGCCGGAGTTCAACGGAAAGGCGCGGCGGCGAGCAGCAACCCGACGCCGCGCTTCAAGCTCTCAGAAGCGGCGGCCCATCCGCGCCGTGAACACCACCCCCCGATCGTCCGAGGTTGCGACGGGCTTGGCCAGATAGAATCCGATCGGCCCGAAGTCGAGTCCCAGGCCCACGTTCCACCGGAACGACGACAGCGGCGGGAACCGGTC
>DATMBH010000175.1:0-5013 GCA_035559335.1 Gemmatimonadales bacterium | reverse complement strand
GTCGAGTCGGTGGTCGAGGAGGCCCGCCGCTACGGCATTACAACGCCGATCCACCCGGTTCCGTCGATCTTCATCGGCGCGGCCGATGTGATTCCGCTGCAGCTGTTTTCCGCCTTCACGGCCCCGGCCTCACTGGGGCTGCGGGCCGCGCCTATCGGAATCCGCCGAGTCGAAGACGCCGACGGAAACGTGCTGTGGGAACCGCAGCGCCGCCGCGAGCGCGTGATGAACGTGGATCAGGCCTTCGTGCTCAACGACATGCTGCGCGACGTGGTGAGATATGGTACGGCGTCCGCGGCGATCCGTCAGGCTGGCTTCCGGTTCCCGGCTGGCGGCAAGACCGGTACCACTGACGACTACACGGACGTGTGGTTCGTGGGTTTTACCCGTGAACTGGTCGCCGGGGTATGGATCGGGTTTGACCGGCCCCAGACTATACGCGTCGGCGCCCAGGGCGGCAGGATGGCCGCCCCCGCGTGGGCTACGTTCATGCGCGAGGTGTACGAGCGGCGCCCGGATCCCGGAGAGTGGCCGCGTCCGGCAGGCGCCGCCTCGCTGCTCGGGGCCGGTGCGGCCTCGGCCACCACTCCCAAAACGCAGCCGGCCGGCAACGCTGCGGCCGAGGCGCCGCGCCGTCCCCGCTGAAACGCCCACTCCGGCTTGCGGCGCGCTGGGTCGTTCCCGTCACCCGCAGACCAATCCGGGACGGCGCCGTGCTAGTCGGCGTCGATGGCCGGATCGAGTCGGTTGGGCCTGAGGAGGCCGTGCCCCGTCTCGCGGGAGCGGAACTGTGCCATTTGGGCGAAGCCATTCTGATGCCGGGCCTGGTCAACGCGCACTCCCACCTCGAGCTCACCGCGCTGCGCGGACTGGTCCCTCCCGCGCCGTTTCGCGACTGGGTCTATCGCGTCAGGGACCTCAAGGCGGCACTCGACCACGACGACTTCCTCGCCTCCGCGCGGTGGGGCGTGCTAGAGGGATTCGCCGCGGGGATAACCTGTACCGCGGACACGGGATCCACCCGGGCCCCGGCAAAAGCCATGGCTGCTTTAGGCGTGCGCGGCATCGCGTTTCACGAGGTCTTCGGTCCGGACCCCGCGCAGGCCCAGATCGCGGCTGCGGCCCTGGCCGACGAGTGGCGCGAACTCAGCGCCCTCGACTCCGAGCGCCTGACAGTAGGCATATCGCCGCACGCTCCGTATACGGTCTCGGACGAGCTGGCACGCGCGGTCGCCGCGTTGGCCACCGCGAATGATGTGCCGCTTGCCGTGCACCTCGCCGAGTCGCCCGAGGAGCGAGCACTGGTCGTGGAGGGCGCCGGGCCGTTTGCCGAGGCGCTGCGCGAACGAGGGATCGCGGTAGGGCCCCGCGGCGCTTCGTGCGTCGCGTGGGCGGAGGCAATCGGCCTGCTGGAGCTGGCGCCGCTCCTCATTCACTGCGTGCAGTGCGACCGGGAGGACCTGCACAGGATCGCGCTCCACGGCGCCACGGTGGCGCACTGCCCCTGGTCCAACCGCGAACTGGGTCATGGTGACGCGGACCTGCGTTCCATGCTGGAGGAGGGAATAGCCGTCGGTGTGGGGACCGACTCGGTGGCGACCGGCGGTGCGCTCGATCTGTTTCGCGCTGCCCGCCTCGCGGCGGAGCTGGCCGGGCTGGCCGCCGACTACACCGTGCGGCTGATCACGTTGGAGGCGGCCCGCGCCATCGGTGTCAGTGATGCCGGGGCGCTGGAGCCCGGTGCGTGGGCGGACTTGGTGGCGCTCGACCCTGGGTCCGGCCCCGAGTCGGGTCCCGAACTCGCGGTGGTGAACTCGACGCCGGGGGCGGTGCGGAGAACCTGGGTGGCGGGGGAGCCGGTATACGACCGCGACGGGGCTGAAGGACCGGCCTGGGTGGGAGTGAACGCCGCGTCCGAACGCGAGGCGTGCGAGCGCGCGGGCGAGCGGGCCCGCTCCGCGCTAGATTCATCCCTCGCCATGAAGCGGGCGAAACCGTGAAAGCAAAACGACACGCCGCGATCCTGCGCATCATTCGCGACCACCACGTTCCGAATCAGGAACGCCTGCGGGAATTGCTCCTGGAGGAGGGGTTCGATGTGGCGCAGGCCACGCTGTCGCGCGACATGCATGAGCTGGGCCTGGTGAAGGTCCCGGACGCCGACGGCAAAGCACGCTACGCTGCGCCCCAGGAGGAGCTGCTGCCGGCCCCGTCCCTCACGCCGCTGGTCCCATCGCTGCTGCTGCGCAGCGAAGGTGTGGGCCCCCTGCTCGTGTTACGCACCCCGACCGGAAGCGCCAGCGCGCTCGCGGCTGCGCTCGACCACGAGGACTTCTCCGAAGTGATCGGATCCATCGCGGGCGACGACACCGTGCTGCTGATCTGTCGCAACGAGACCGATCGGAAGAAGCTGGCAAGGCGGATAGCAGAGCTGGCGAGATAATACGGAGCGGGCAGCAGGGAGTAGGCCCTCCGACCTCCGCCCTCCCGTCCGTCCCGTTTCCAGCACCTGCTGTTCCGTTCCGCGCACCCCGACTTCCGACTCCTTCAGAACCATCCTTGTCGCAATTCCCTAACTGACTGGCTGTAAGCCGGTTGCGCCGCGGTGTCCGGTTCGGACCTCGCTGGCACCGCTCATGCCTTTGATGGTGGTGGAAGTCGGAGTCAGGCACCACAACCGGAGGCACCAATGAAAGCCACGATCTACTCCCCCGGCCCCGCTGATCAGGAACTCGCCGCGCCGCAGCGCGAGATCGAGCTCCCGGCCCTGGTGCCGATCAGTTGGTCGGTGGCCGGCGGAATGCTGATGGGCGGCGCTGCTGTAGCCGTCCTGGTGATGACCGACAACCTGAGCGGCCACGGGCTGATTGCCTCGAGCGCCGCGTTCTATATGCTGGGCGCCGTCATCGGTCTGGTGCACGGACTGCTGCTCGGCGTGTTCGGCCGACCCGACGGAGTCAATCCCCGCCAGGCGCTCGCTGGCATGGCTCACGGGCTCATCTACCTGGTGCCGGCCCTGCTGCTGGGCTGGCTCGCCGCCGGCTGGGTGGCGGCGCTCCCGATCGCACTCAGGGGCAGGCACCTGGTTGCCGGCGCGATCACGGCCGTGGCGTGGCTGCTGATGATCGCCACGGTAGTTGTCGCGATCAGCGCGGGCCTTGCGGCCGCCCGCCTCGCGTTCAGGCGCTGGAGGGATCGGGTAGCCGGCACGCTGCTGGTAACGGCCACGCTCGCCGCGCTGGTGACGTCGTTCGCCATCGAGCAGCCGACAGTGTGGTTCATCAACGTCAGGCTCACGTTCTTCGGCTCGATGCTGTTCGCCGTCGGTCTGACGCTGTGGTTCTACGGACCGATCATAACGGTCGCACTCGAGCTGCTGCGGCGGGCGGCGCCGTACCTGCCCTCACGCGCGCCGGCGATCGGGCACCGCGGACGTGAACTCGCGACCCGGGCTGCGGTTGCGGTCGTCGCGGGACTGCTGGTCGCCATGCTCGCGGTGCCCTTCCACGCCGGCGTGACCGGCCTGCCGACCGATGTCGAGCGGCTCGGCACACTGCAGGCGATGTTGCTGGCAGTCAGCGATGCGGTGACCGACGAACTGCTGCTCAGGCTGTTCCTGTTCACGGCGGCGTTCATGGTCGCCTCGCGCTACATGAGCCGGCACGCGTGGACCGTGGGTACCGCGTTCGCGGTGTCCATGGCGGCCGACCTGTTCCTCCACCTTCCGACCGTGGTTAGCTACGGCCTGCCGGGCCCGCAGGTAATGGCGTCCTACCTGGTGTCGCGGCTCGCAATCCCGGCTCTCCTGTTCGGATATCTGTACTGGCGCCGGGGTCTCGGGACCGCGGTAACCGCGCACGCCGCCGCCGGTGTGGCAGTCGGGTTGCTCGCAGCCTAACGTGAAGGTCCCTTGCGAAACTGCCGCGTGCCGCTCAGGCGGCACGCGGCTTGCGCGTCTTTGAACAGGGCAAATGAGACTGCGCGACCTGTCAATCCGCGCCAAGATCCTGGTGACCGCCCTGGGAGCGCTCCTCATCCTCCTCGGCGTGGGTGCCCTGATTTCGTTCCGATACTGGGAAAGCGAGCAGTTTGCACTCACCGCCGAACATGCCCTGATGGCGGCCCGGGCCGTGCGCCCCGCGGTCGAAGGCGCCATCGCGCACGGGCAGGTGAGTTGGGCCCGGGAACTGCTCGAGCGCATGGTCGCCAGACCGCCGGCGCAAAGCTTCCGGGTGGTCCGGTTTGACGGCACCGTGCTGCTCTCCAGTCGTCGCGAGGAGGAGGGCCGCCCGCGGCCGGGACAACCGCTCCCGGATCCGTGGGACATTTCGCCCGATGGCAATGTGGTTCGCCGTCGCGGTGAGTCCACCGCCAGCGTAATCGTGTCTCTCTCCAACGTGGGAGGGCCGGGTGGAAGGGCCGCCCTCGAGCTAGTGCTGGATGTGCGCCGGATAGACGCTGCCATCCGCCGGGGCCGGAGCTTCGGCCTCGCCCTCACCTTCGTGTTGGGAGTCGCTTACTCGATCGTGCTCGGCCTGATGCTGGAGCGCGAGATCCTCACACCGCTGTGGCAGCTGAGGTCGGGGCTGGCGCGGGCCAGGGCCGGAGAGCCCGGCGTGCGCGTGGGGCTGAAGCGGAGCGACGAGCTGGGCCGCATCGGCGCCTCGGTGGACGCACTGCTCGCGAAGGAGGAAGAAGCAGAGCGGCTGGCCGCCAGCAGCCAGCGCGCCCTGACGGAGCAGGCCGGTTTCGCCGAGCTGGGGGCGCTGGCCGCTCAGGTCGGCCACGAGATCAAGCGGCCGCTGGCCGGAATTCACAGTGCCATCGAGCTGATCATGCAGGAGTACTCGATGAGCGAGTCCCAGCGTGAGCTGCTCGGCCGCGTGCGTGATCAGTTGGACTACGTGGACCAGACGGTGCGCGACCTGCTGAGCCTGGCCCGGCCCGTGGGACTCAACGCCCAGCCCGTCCGGCTCTCGGCGATAGTGGATGGCGCGCTGGTCAGACTGGCGG
>DATMBH010000174.1:0-10641 GCA_035559335.1 Gemmatimonadales bacterium | reverse complement strand
GGGTTCTCGGGCTTGGCAGGACGGAGGCGGCGCTGCTGTTACTCGCCGTATTCCTGGGTTACCGCTGGGTGTTCCAGCTGCTCGCCGCAGCAGTGGATCTACTGTGGCGTACCATCTACACCCCCTTCCTCGTGCTACGCGGGCGAGGCAAGGGCCAGGTCTATGGGCCGGAACCCGAACAGCTACTGGAGCGACTCGGCGGGGGCAGGGTGGTTCTCGTGACCAGCCACCAGGACGAAGCCGACTTGCTGCTGCAGCTGTCGGCCGCGCCCCGGAAGCTGTATCTGGAACAGGTCGCCTCGCTGCGGGGTTGGCGCCGTGCGTTCGAGTGGCTGGTCGCGCGGCCGGTGGTCGAGGGCCTGCTGCTGAGGCTGCTGGAGATGGTGCTGGAGCGGGTGATGCTCGGCTTCTCGTGGCAGCGGGTGCTGTTCTTCGACCACGACATGGCCGACCTGGAGCGTGGCGAGGCATACCCGCCGGCGGTGATCGAGCGACTCGACGTCACCCAGGAGTTGCTGGCGGCGCCTTACGCGGCCGTCCATCGCGCGGTCAGGTTGGTGGAATCCAGCGGCCTTCAAGGAGAGCCCAGACGCGTTGCCTCACTGAGGCAACGTTTGAAAGGCGCCGCGCAGGAGCTGTTCGCCCAGCTGCACCCGCACCACAGCGAGTACTACCGGACGCCGTCCGTCATCAATAAGGTGGCTGAGGTGTTGGCGAGTTCGAAGCGAGAGCCGAGAGGTGAGGAGTGATGGCAGCAGGTTAGGGGGTCCGCGATCGGGGCTGCGCGGCGCAGCCGCCTCACCAAGGACACATCACCCAGCTTCGATCGCCTTCGTTATCCTCTCCTTGAGGCCCGGCGGGAGGGCCAGCCTTCTCAGCTTCGCCTTCAGTGCATCCAGCACCTCGCGCTCGACCCCGAACTCGCGCGCGCAAACTGCGCACTGCCGCAGGTGCGCCTCCACCTCCTCCAGTTCGACGCTGTTGAGCTCGCGATCCAGATAGTCGTCGAGGCGGCTGAAGGCCTCCGCGCAAGTTAGCTGGCGTGGCGTCATGTTCCTCTCCTTCCGGCTGCCGGGACCAGGCCGTGGTCCTGTGCGATGCGCCACAGCTGGCGCTGCAGCAGGGCCCGCCCGCGGTGCAACCGCGAGCGCACGGTTCCGACTGGGACGCCCAGCACTTCAGCGATCTCCTGGTACGGCAGGTCCTGCAGGAAGTAGAGCGTCGCCGCGGCCCTGAACTCGTCCGGCAGCGAGCCAATCGCCTTCTCGACGTCTTCGGTTTCCAGCTTGCCCAGCACCTCCCGCACCAGGTCGCTGCCCGTGAAGCCGGCCACGTCCGGGTGCAGCTCCTTGATCACCTCGTGCGCCTGGCGCTGCATGTAGGCGCTCGGCACGTCGTCGAGCTCCACCGCCTCCTGCTCCGGCCGCTTCTTGCGCCGTGACGACAGGAACGCGTTCATGAGAATGCGCATGAACCAGGCGCGGAAGTTCGAGCCTTGCTGGAAGGTCTTGAAGCCGCGGTAGGCGAGCAGCGCCGCCTCCTGCACCAGGTCCTCGGCATCCGCCTGGTTGTGCGTCAGGCGCAGGGCCACACCGTACGCCGTGTCCAGCACCGGCTCCAGCAGCTGTTCGAACTCGGAACGAGCCATCGGCACTCTGGTAACGTGGGGTGGGCTCTGCGGACCCGCAGTCCGCCGTGCCAAGTTCCCATGGTGCTGGCCCCCGCGCAACCGCCGCATAGGCGAGGAATGGCGCCGCCAATGTTCCGGTTGCCGTCACGAGTACGCAGCTCACACCACCGCAACGTCGGGCGCGTCGAGCTGGTTCCCGCTATCTTCGCCTCGTGACCTCGGTCGCCCTGCGGGAACTCACGAAGCGATACGACGGTGCCACGGCTGCTCTGGACCGGGTGAGTCTGGAGGTGCGCCCCGGCGAATTCATGGTGATCCTCGGCCCCTCCGGGTGCGGAAAGAGCACCGCTTTGCGATGCATCGCGGGCCTCGAGGAACCGACTTCGGGTGACGTGCTGATCGGCGGAGCGGTAGTGACGGACCGCCCCCCGAGAGAGCGCGATGTGGCGATGGTGTTCCAGAACTACGCCCTGTACCCGCACCTGACGGCCGGCGAGAACATCGCCTTCCCACTGCGGATGCGGCGCGTGGCCGAGTCTGAAATTAGGGGCCGCGTCGCGGAGACGGCTAGGCTGCTGGGCCTGGAGCCGCTGCTGTCGCGCCGGCCGGCGCAGCTGTCCGGTGGCGAGCGGCAGCGGGTCGCGCTCGGTCGCGCGATTGTCAGGCAGCCCGCGGTGTTTCTGTTCGACGAACCGCTCTCGAATCTCGACGCTCAGCTGCGCTCCGGGATGCGCGCCGAGCTGATGGCACTGCATCGGCGCCTGGGAGCGACGATGTTGTACGTCACGCACGACCAGGTCGAGGCGATGACCATGGGAACGAGGATCGCCGTGCTGAAGTCCGGCGTCCTCCAACAGGTTGGCACACCGCGCGAGATCTACGACCGCCCGGCGAACGCGTTCGTGGCCGGCTTCATCGGCAGTCCTGGCATGAACCTGTTGGACGCGGCGACACACGGACACGGCGGCGGGGCGGCGACGATAGGGTTCCGGCCCGAGCACGCAACCATTACGGCGGCGGCCCCCGGCGGCTGGCCGGGCGTGGTGGTGCTGGCCGAGCCGCTGGGCGCCGACACGTTGGTGCATGTGCGGCTGGAAACCGGCGCGAGCCTGACCGTCCGGGTGCGCGACGCGGATGTCCCGCCGCCCGATACGGCGGTGCGCGTGGTCGTCAGGCCGGACCGGATCGCGCGGTTCGGCGCCGGTGGCGAGGCCATGTGAGCCCGATCGGTGCTGCGCACCGGACCGGCGCGGCGCTGGTGCTGGCGGCCGCCGCAGCCGCATGCGCGAGCGGCGAAGCGCGCACCGTCCTCACCGTGGCGAGCTGGGCCTCGTGGAGCGAGCAGCGCCTCGAGGCGGCCTATGTGCACCGCTTCGAGGAACTCAATCCCGGCATCGGCGTGTCGCTTGCTCCTGCTTCGAACGCCGCCGAGTACCGCGACCAGATCCTCACTTCCATCGCTGCCGGCGCTCCGCCCGACGTGTTCCTGCTGGACAACATCGACGTGCCGGCGCTGGTGGCCGCGAACGTCACGCTGGACCTGGCGCCCTACGCCGAACGCGCAGGGATCAGGCTCGACGCCTTCGAGCCGCGGGTGCTGGACATCTTCCGAAGTGGATCGCGGATCGTCGCCTTCCCCAAGGGCTATACCCCGATAGTGCTTGCGTTCAATCGCGACATGTTCGATGCGGCCGGCGTTCCGTACCCGCGCACCGACTGGACCTGGGACGAGTTCCTCGCTGCTGCCCGCGCGCTCACCCGCGACACCGACGGAGACGGCGAGACCGACACCTGGGGGTTCTGGCTCGACCGGCGGCCGTTTCTCTGGATTCCCTCGTTATGGTCGCTGGGCGGTGACATTCTGTGCGCCGACGGCCGGCGCGCAAGCGGCTGTCTCGATTCGCCGCAAAGCATCGCCGCCTTCCGGGAACTGCTCGCGCTCGCGACGCGCGAGCACGTCACTCCTCGGTTCTTCGGCCTGCGCCGCACCGTAGGCGACCACCTGCGGATGTTCGCCTCCGGGCGCGTCGCGATGATTCCGATCGGGCACTTCTACCTGCCTGCGCTGCGCCCCCACTTGGAGGCGGGCCGCCTGCGGATGGGAGTCTCGTTCCTGCCGCGACGCGCGGGCGGCGAACCGGCGACAGTGATCTACGCCTCTGGTTTCGCCGTGCCGGCCGCCGCGCGCCACAAGCGACTTTCGGTCCGATTGGCTGCGTTCATGGTGGACAGCCTAGCGCAGCACACGCGCGCCAGCGGCGGACTCGAGATCCCGGCCCTGCGCAGCGCCGCGGCACTGGCCGTCTCGCGGGACAGCTCGGGGCTAGAGTCCGTGTTCGTGGCCGCCACGCGCCACGGCAGGCTCCCCTGGGGCGCGCGAATAGCCCCGTGGCGGGAAGTAGAGTCCGTGCTGCCGGACATCTTCGATCGGGTGCTGCTGCGCGGCGAGGACGTCGCCGCCGTGCTGCGGGACATCGCGCCGCGGATTGACGCGATCGTGGAGCCCGGCAGGGTGGTGCGGTGAGCGCGGCGGCGGTTCGCGCGACGACCGTTGCCGCGGCGACGCTGCTCGCCGCCGGCTGGCTGGCCCTGGTCGCGGTGCGGGACTCGAGCAGGGTGCGTCAGGAGCGCGAGACCCTCGCGCTCTCTGTTGCTGCGGACGTGCGGCGCTTGATAGTGCAGGGCACCGCTCCCGACTCCGCCGCCGCCCTGGCCGGAGCACGCGCCAACGCCGACGTCTCGGTCTGCCTGGCTTCGCGTGCTGGCCATGACCCGTCTTCACGCCTGTGTTCCCCCTCACGCCTCGACTCCGCACGAACCACCGAGGCCGCGGCGGCAACCAGCTCCGGCGCGCGGGCTCCGCTCAAGGATGCCGACGACTGGGACGTCATCGGAGTGGTGGAGCTGACCCCACATCCGGGGGTGATCGAGCCCCGGGGGCTCCTCGACGCTCGCTCCCTGGTCCCATTGAGCGCCCTATTTCTGGCCACTGGAGCCTTTCTTTCGTGGTTCCGTCGCACCGGACAGCTGCGGCGCGAGCGCACCCTTGCTGCATGGGGCTTCCTGGCCGCCCCGCTACTGCACCTGGCGGTGTTCTCGCTGCTGCCGGCGATCTTCACCTTCGTGCTGGCGCTCCACCGCTGGGACCTGGTTACCGGAGCCCGCGAGTTCGTCGGTCTGGCCAACTTCGGCTCGGTAACCCGCGACGAGCTGTTCCGTACCACGCTTCGCAACACGGCCGTGTACGTGCTCTACGTGCCCGCCACCATGGCGCTCGCGCTCGCGCTGGCCCTGTGGCTGGACCGGCGGGCTCGCGGGGTCAGGCTGCTGCGCGCGATCGTGTTCCTGCCCTATGTCTCGTCGGTCGTCGCGATCGCACTCGCGTGGCAGTGGCTGTTCAACACCGACTACGGGTTCATCAACACAGCGCTGCGCACCATCGGTCTGCCCGCCCCCGACTGGTTAGGCAGCCCGGCCACGGCGCTCGCGGCGCTGATCGCGGTTACGGTCTGGATCCAGGTCGGCTATCAGATGGTAGTCTTTCTCGCCGGACTGCAGGGCATCCCGCGTCACTACCTGGACGCCGCGGTGGTTGACGGGGCCGGGCCGTGGCAGCAGTTCCGGCACGTCACGCTGCCGCTGCTCAGACCGGTGATACTGTTCGTGATGGTGACCGGCATTATCGGCGGCTTCCAGGTCTTCACGCTGGTCTATGTGATGACCGAGGGCGGGCCGCTGCACTCCACCGACGTGGTGGTGTACCGAATCTACCAGACCGCCTGGGAATTCCTGCGCTTCGGCGAAGCGAGCGCGATGGCAGTTGTCCTGTTCGCGATTCTGCTGGCGCTGACCGTGGTGCAGTTCCGCCTACTCGGCCGGCGCACGGAGCTGGTGTAGTGAAGCGGCACGGGCCCGCCACCGCCTTCTCGACCGCCAGCCTGGTGCTGCTCGCCGTTGCGATGCTGATGCCGTTCATCTGGATGGTGGGCACCAGTCTGATGGACGAGCTGGAGGTCTTCCGCGTGCCGCCGCCGCTGATACCGGCGCCGCCGCGGTGGCGCAACTACCCGGAGGCGCTAACCGCGCTGCCGTTCGGACGCTTCTTCCTCAATTCGCTGGTATTCAGCGGGTGCGTGGTGGCGGGGCAGGTAGTTACCAGCGCGCTGGCGGCCTACGCGCTGGCGCGGCTCGAATTCCGCGGGCGCGGCGCCGTGCTGGCCCTGGTGCTCTCGGTGCTGATGGTGCCGGCGATCGTGCTGTTGATCCCGCGGTTCCTGCTCATCAGCGCGCTGGGCTGGGTGGACACTTGGCCCGGCCTGATTTCCACGGAACTTGTTAGCGCGTGGGGCATCTTCTTGATGCGACAGTTCTTTCTGACCATTCCGCGCGAGCTGGAGGAGGCGGCCCGGCTCGATGGCGCCGGAGAATGGACGGTGTTCACCCGCATCGTGCTTCCGCTGTCGGGACCGGCGCTGGCAACGTTGGCTCTGTTCAGTTTCGTGGACGCGTGGAAGAGCTTCCAGTGGCCGCTGGTCGCCACGCGCTCGATGGAAATGCGCACGGTCGAGGTCGGGGTCGCCGCCTTCCATTCCTTCTACTACTCGAACTGGCCTTACCAGATGGCGGCGGCCACCGCCGCGATGGTCCCGATCATCATCGTGTTCTTCGCCGCGCAGCGCTACTTTGTGCGTGGCATTCAGCTCACGGGGCTCAAGTGATCCGACATCTCGCGGCGCTGGCGCTGGTTCCCGCTACGCTGCTGGCGCAGGAACCGACCGACACCACGCAGGCGTTAGCCCAGCCGCGGCGCGGCTGGACCATCGGCGTGACGGGGTACACCGGAGGCACCTGGCAACCGTCGGGTGTGGACGCGGGGCTGGTGCGCAAGGTGGGCGAGCGTCCCGGACGCAGCGTGGCCATGACCATGCGGGTGGGAAGCTTCACCCAGGACCAAGCCGTGCTGGTCGGCCGCACCCGCGGGTTCTTCGCCGCCCTGCTCGGCCAATACCGGTTTCCGCTGGTCCGGCTGCTGGAACTCGGAACCCCAGAGCGAGTCACCGGGGCGGTGCGACTCATGGGACTGCTCGAGACCGGCGTATCGGTCAACTTCAACTCCCCGTTACCGCAGGGGAACTACCACGGCCTCGGCGCCGTCATGCTGGGCGCGGGGGTCGGCGGCGACGAGGGCGTGGACGATAGCTTCGGGTTCTTCGTCGGAGCAACCGGCCTGTTCGGTGGCGGGGTGAGCTCCACCCACTTCACGGCCAGTCTTCGCTACCAGTCGGGGTTCGGGCGCCGACGTTAGGCGCCGCCGGCTCCCCCGAGCGCCGCGTCCTGGAGCTCTGCCAACAGCCGCGGCAGCTCGAGACCGTGAGCCTCGGCCACGAAACCGAGCTGCTTCGCCCCACCGCAGCACAGGTCCAGGCCATGGCGCGCCAGCACGGGCGCGGTGGACGGAAACCGCCCGTACACCTCGGCAACGGTCGAGGTTTCCGTTATGTCGAGGCGCGTGAATCGCACCACGAACTCCGCCGCGCCCACCGCCGTTGTGCGGTGGCCGAAGCCGCGCTTCGACATCACGCCGTACAGCGGCACCGGTTCGAACGGAGCGGTTATCACCAGCACCCCACCCGGCGCCACGCGATCGGCCGCCGCCATGATGTCGGCAAACGGCTCGCCGCCCTCAGCCAGGATCGGTCGCACGTCGAGGGCGAGCTCGGTCGCTTCGGTCACTTCCTTCCTCCTGGTTCGATGTCGTCAGTTCTGTTCCGGCAGCCCCTCGATCAGCCCCGGGTGCCACGGCGGGTCCCACACCACGCTGACGCGCACCTCCGAGACCCACGGCAGCTCGGCGATAACGCTGCGGATCCCGCTGCTGATCGCGTGCTGGAGCGGGCAGCCCGGAGTGGTCATCGTCACATCCACCTCCACCAGCTCGCCCAGCACCCTGATGCCGTACACCAACCCAAGCCGCACGATGTCCATCCCCAGCTCGGGGTCCATAACCTGCCGCAACTGGGACTCCACCTGGGCCCTACGATCCAGCTCCGAATGGACCGAACTCACTTCATCGCTCCCCGTTCCCGCGCCGGCCCTCCGCCAGGGCCAGCAGCGCGGTTCGCGCGTGCTGCGCCACCACCAGCCACAGGGCCGCGGCGAACGTCCACGCGGCGGCCTGCCCCACGGCAGCTGACCCCCGCAGCACCCCCACGGTGAGCCCGACGGTCCCCGACGCGAACAGCGCTAGGGTGATCCAGCCTAACGCAGGCAGCGTCAGATCGGCCACGCGCGGCAGCCCGGGCTGCCCGACCCGGCCGGCGAAGCGGTTCATCCAGGTCAGAAACGGGATGATGCGGTAGTAGATCCCGGCGGTGAACACCGTGAGCCATCCCAGCACCACCAGCGCGCCATAGGCGGTCACCAGCCCGGGCCGGAACGTCCGGTCGAGCAGCAGCGCGATTCCCGCGGCCGTTGCGAAGCCCAGCACCAGCAGCGCCAGCGCCACGTGCGCCATGCCGGGATCTAGGTCCCGCCGCGTGCGATGCGCGAACCACGACGCCGCCTGGCGCAGGAACAGGCACGCGCCGCCCGCCGCGACGCCGCCGCCGGCGAGGCTGAGCGCCGGCAGTCCCGTGAGAGCCCCGGCCGCGTGCGCGACCACGCCGCCCAGAAGCAGCGGCCCGATCCAGCGCATCGGCCAGTCAACGTGTCCCTGCGACAGCAGGAACATCGGCAGCAGCTGGCTCGAGACGCCCACAACGGTCATGGTGGCGAATCCCAGCGCAGCCAGATGCGTGTGCGCGGTGAGCACGGCCAGGCGCGGGCTCTCCCACCAGCCTGCCGCCTGGCCGATGCGCGCGGCGACCACGAACATCGCCAGTCCCAATGCCGAGTGCGCCGCCGAGACGTAGAGGCCGATTCGCCGGCCGCGCGGCGCCTTGCGCCGCTGTGGCAGCAGGTTCCACGCCAGTCCTCCGACGGCGGTCGCCAGCGCGAGCCAGCCGGCCGTGAGCATCCACGGCCTCCACCACCAGCTGCCGATGGCCATCATGACGATACCCGCCTGCAGCGCCGCGAGCGTCGCGAACGCCACCCGTTCGCTGCGCGCACCGATGCCGAGGATGACGGGGAACAGCTGATACAACGCGCCGAAGATCGAGGTCGCGATCCAGCCCAGCGTGAACAGGTGCGTAACGGCGATCACCCGAGGCGACATGAACGCTCCGACCACTAGCTCGTCCGCAACGGCTACCAGTCCGGCACCACCCAGCGCCAGCCAGCCCAGGGCAGCGGCGAAGTGAGACCCCGGGAGGCGAAAGGAAGGTGGCTGCGGCCCTGAACCAGCCGGTATCACGGTCGGACCCATTCGCCTCGGGCCGCGTAGGAGCAGGATCGCCCGCCCTGCGCCAGATGCTCGGTCCGCACGAGTGCGACGCCGAGTAGCTCCTCGGCGACTTCAGCCTCGGCACGGCACGGCGCATCAGTTACTGCCACCAGGCCCGCAATCGGGCAGTGGCACAGGCGCAGTACCGTGACACCGTCGTCGCTGCTCGCCACGGCCATGTAGCCCTGCTCCGTGAAGATCCGTGCCACCTCCACCGCCCGCTCGCGGCCTTGCAGGCGCGCCACGCGGGGCAGGACCGCTGACCGCCAGGAAGCGATCTGTGCGGTGATGAATTCGCTGACCAGCTCACCACAACCCCGCTGGCCAAGGTACCGGGCGAGGTCCGCCAAGACCTCCGCTTCACGCCGCGGGAACAGGGCCTCGGCCCGTTTCGCCAGCCGGTACACTACCTCCGGGCGTCCGCGGCGACTTCGCCGGGATCCGTGTCGCTCCACCAGGCCGCTCACGGCGAGCGACTGCAGATGTTCCCTGACAGTAGCGGGCGCGAGTCCCAGCAGCCGTCCAAGATCACCGCGCGTAAGCGGACCCAGCCGCTTCAGCTGCAGCAGCAGACTCTGGTGCGAATCCCCGAGGCCAGGCCCGAATAGTGCGTCGGTCTCCACAGCGCTTCGCAGAGTATTTGGCGTGCATTAAATGGTTGGTGCCGTTTCTGGTAACGTTTCATCAGGCGGGGAAGGCGCGGGGTGGTCCCCTACGTGTTACTACCTATTGACCGCGACAGGGGCTCGTTGCAGGTTGTGACGTTACCGGCGCGCTCAGCTGGTTCCCCTATTCATCCCGAGGCTATTGGCAACATCACTGTCGGGCGTAGTGCACTCGCGTGGCGCTTGCGCTCGACGCGGCTCACCCCTAGGAGGGAGGAAGCAATGCGGTTTCGACCGGCAAGACTGGTGGTAGCAGTGGCGATTGCGGGACTTGGGGCTGCGTGCGTTGACTCGCCGCAGCCGGCGGGGCCCAGCGAACAGATTCAGGCCAGCGCGGCTCGGCAGGAACAGGCGGCGCGCTGGTTCGCCCAGGCGTCCCCGGCGGTGCTGGCCCTGGCGGGCACCGTGTTTGCGGACCACGATGAAGCGACCGGCCGGCTGGTGTTCGGCATCGAGCACGCTGGCGCGGCGGCGGGGGTGCGAACCGCGCTCGCGCGGCTGGGTATCCCGGCGGATGCCTACGATATCCAGGTGACCGAGCCGATCCGGTTCGCGGCCACGCTCCGTGATCGCTGGCGTCCCACGATCGGCGGGATTCAGATCCACTTCGGCCAGTACGTGTGCACCATGGGCTTCAACGCCGACGAAGGTACGGATCGGAGCTTCATCACCAATTCGCACTGCACCAACACCCAGGGCGGGGTCGAGGGAACCGAGTACTTCCAGCCCACCAGCACGGTTGATCCAACGGTCATAGCGGTCGAGGTCGAAGACCCGAACTACTTCAAGGGTGGCGCGTGCCCGCGGGGGCGCAGGTGCCGTTACAGCGATGCCTCCCGCGCCCTGTACAGCGCGGGCGTCGCCTCGACGCGGGGCTCCATCGCTCAGACAACGGGGCCGAACAACGGCAGCCTGACGGTTGCCGGGAGCTTCACCATCACGGCGCAGGACAACAACACGAC
>DATMBH010000173.1:0-4990 GCA_035559335.1 Gemmatimonadales bacterium | reverse complement strand
CCGCCGCCCCGCCCCCTCGCCCCCCTGACCCCCGACCCCCGACCGCTTACGTTTTATTCCATGGACGACCGACTGTTTTTCGACGATCACCACCTCGAAGTGCGCGAGATGGTGCGTGAGTTCGCCCGCACCGAAGTTGCGCCTGTGGCCCGCGAGCTGGACGCGCGCGCGGAGTTCCCCTGGAAGACCGTGGCGAAGATGGCCGATCTCGGGCTGATGGGTGTGCCGTGGCCCGAGGAGTACGGCGGCTCAGGGATGGACTACTTCAGCTACATCATAACGGTCCACGAGCTGAGCAAGGTGGACGCCTCGCACGGCCTGACGGTTTCGGCCCACACCAACCTCGGAACCTCGCCGATCATGGAGTTCGGGACCGAAGAGCAGAAGCGGCGCTGGGTGCCGGCGCTGGCGTCTGGCCGCGTGCTGGGCGGTTTCGGGCTCACGGAGCCGGGCGCCGGATCGGACGCCGGCGGCACCGCGACAACCGCGGTGCTCAAGGGAGATCACTGGGTGCTGAACGGCTCGAAGATCTTCATCACCCATGCCGGCGTAGGCGAGGTGTTCTGCGTGACCGCGCGCACCAGCCCGGGGCGCTCCAGTCACGGCATAACCAGCTTCATCGTGTGCAAGGACACGGCCGAGCCGGAGGCGGCGGCCGCGGCCGGCATCGGTCACGATCCCGATCTGCCCCGAACCCCAGGCCTGAGGGCGGGGAAGAAGGAGAACAAGATGGGCTGGCGCGCCTCTGACACGCGCGAGCTGTATTTCGAAGACTGCGTGGTGCCGGTGGAAAACGTCCTGGGACCGGTGGGCGAGGGTTTCGTCCAGTTCCTCAAGACGCTGGACGCCGGCCGGATCGGCATCGCCGCCGTCTCCCTCGGCATTGCCGAGGGCGCCTACGAGGAGGCGGTGAAATATGCCGGCGTGCGCAAGCAGTTCGGCCGCTATATCGCATCGTTCCAGGGGGTGCACTTCCAGCTGGCCGACATGGCCACCGAGATCGAGGCCGGCAAGCTGTTGCTGTACCACGCGGCCCGGCTCAAGCAGAACGGCCTTCCCTACAAGAAGGAAGCGGCTATGGCGAAGCTGTACTGCTCGGAACTGGCGATGCGGACCACGATCAAGGCGGTCCAGATCCACGGCGGCTACGGGTATACCACGGAGTATCCGGTGGAGCGGATGATGAGGGACGCCAAGGTCTGCGAGATTGGGGAGGGCACCAGCGAGATCCAGCGAATGGTGATTGCCCGGGAACTGCTTGGGGACGTTGTGGGCCTCCGCCGCCTTGACTAAGTTACGCTCTGACAGTAGTTTACGCCTTAACTATGACCTTTTTTGCGCTGTCCCGCCCGGCGAGCAAGCCTGCTGGTCGCCCGGCCGGAGCGCGTCTGATTTGGAGCCTGCTGGCCGTTGTGGCCGGTCGGCCCGCCATCCCTGAGGTGGCCGCCGCAGCCGCCGGGCCGGATTGCCGCCCCGACGTCGGCGGGGTCGCCGGAGAGCAATCACTTGAAGCGCGAAATACTCATCAACGGCAGCCCGCGCGAGACGCGGGTGGCTATAATCGAGGACGACCAGCTGGTCGAACTCCTGGTCGACCGCCCGGACACCAGGCGCAGCGTCGGCGACATTTACTACGGGCGGGTCGAGGCGGTCCTCCCGGGGATCCAGGCCGCATTCGTTGACATCGGGCACGAGAAGTCGGCGTTCCTGCACGCGTCCGACCTTCTGCCGCCCGAAGAGGACGAATTAGACGAAGACCGGAACGGCGAGCAGGACGACTCGGTCGAGTCGGAAGCTCAGGCGGTTCGCAACGGTGTTAACGGCGGCAACGGCCACGCTCGCCGCGGTAAGCTTCCTCCCATCCAGGACCTGGTGAAGCGGGGCGAGACCCTGCTGGTTCAGGTCACCAAAGAGCCGATAAGCACCAAGGGCCCGCGCGTCACTCGGCAGATCTCGCTGCCGGGCCGGTTCCTGGTCTACATGCCGGAGGCGCCCGCCAAGGTGGGTGTGAGCCGCAAGATCTCCGACCGCGAGGAGCGCTCGCGGCTGCGGCAGATGGTGGCGAACATCCTGCCGAAGGACGAGGGCGGGGTGATCGTGCGCACCGTTGGCGAGGACGTGACCGAAGAGACGTTCCGCCGCGAGCTGGATTCGCTAATCAAGCTGTGGAAGAAGATCAACAAGAAGAAGACCTTTGTGCGCGCGCCGGCGCTGATCCAGCGCGAGACGTCGCTGACGCGGGGTATCATCAGGGACCTGTTCTCGTCCAAGGTGGACCACCTCGCGGTGGACACCAAGGAGCTGCATAACGAGATCTTAGCGTACCTCGACCAAGTGGGGCCGGAGCTGAAGGAACGGGTCGAACTGTACACCGGCACCACGCCCCTGTTCGACAAGTACGACATCGAGAACGAAATCCGCGACCTGTACAAGCGCCGGGTTGACCTTCCCAGCGGCGGGTTCATCCTGATCGAGCAGACCGAGGCTCTGGTGTCGGTGGACGTGAACACCGGCCGCTACACCGGCAAGAAGGACCCCGAGAAGACGATCCTGCGCACCAACCTCGAGGCCGCGCGCGAGCTGGCTCGGCAGCTCAGGCTGCGCGACATCGGGGGCATCATCGTGGCGGACTTCATTGACATGGAGACCCGCCAGAACCGGGACAAGGTGCTGGCCGAGTTGCGGCAGCACTTGGCGCGCGACCGGGCCCGTACCCGGGCCTTCGCGGTGTCGGATCTGGGGCTGATCGAGATGACCCGCCAGCGGGTTCGTCCGTCGCTGCTGCAGAGCCAGACCATGCCGTGCCCGACCTGCACGGGCACGGGCCGAGTTTTCCAGCCCGAGACCGTGGTGCGGCGGCTGGAGCGCTCGCTGCGGCGCGCCGGCGTGGAGGCCCGGGACCGGCGGATGTCGGTGCGGCTGCACCCCGAGGTGGCGCTGTACCTGCTGGAACAGGAGCCCAACCTGCTGCGGACTCTGTCGAAGCAGACGGGCATCGATCTGGAAATCCGCGACGACCCGATGATGAAGCTCGACGAGCTGAAGCTGATGAGCCAGCCGGCGGGGCGGGACGTGACCGAGAATTATCTGGTGGCCTAGGCGGGGCAGAGGGCCGCGGCACAGGACCGAGGGCGGAGTTGACCGCAGGGGCTAAGCCGTTTACGTTACGCGGCTTACGAAACTTGGTCCTCGGGACCTCTGACGCCTGCACACTGGGAACTATCAGTTCATGTACGCGATCTTCAGAACCGCCGGAAAGCAGTTTCGCGCTGAGCCGGGCCGCACGCTGAGAATACCGAGCGTGAAGGACGCCGAGCCGGGCAAGAAGCTCACCTTCGAAGAGATCCTGCTGGGTTCGGACGGCAAGGTGGTGAAGGCGGGCACGCCCCTGGTGAAGGGCGCCAAGGTAACTGCCGAGGTGGTCAAGCACGGCCGCGGCGAGAAGGTGGTGGTCTTCAAGTTCAAGCGCCGGAAGAACTACGCGCGCAAGCAGGGCCACAGGCAGGGGTACACGGAGATCAAGATCAGCGCGGTGAGTCTGTAAGAAGACGGTGGGACAGAGGGACAGTGGGACAGTGGGACAGAGGGACAGAGGGATAGATGGCTCATAAGAAGGGTGTGGGTTCGTCTCGCAACGGTCGTGATTCGGGGCCGAAGTACCTGGGCGTGAAGCGCTATGCGGGTGAGCGGGTGGTGGCCGGGAATATCCTGGTGCGCCAGCGGGGTACGCGCGTCTTCCCGGGCCGGAATGTCGGCCGGGGCAACGACGATACTCTGTTCGCGCTCATTGATGGCGTGGTAAAGTTCGAGTGGGCCGGCAAGGGCCGCCGCGCGGTGAGCGTGTACTCGACTTAGCACAGGCCCGAAGGCGCCGAAAGATACAGAGGCACAGAGGCACGGGATTCGCCGGTCTCTGTGCCTCTGTGCTTCCGTACTACTGGAACCTCCCGCCGCGTTTCACGTATGGTCTCCTCGGGAGGGCATCTGCCAATGGGTTTCATCGATACACTCACCCGTCGCATGAACCGCGCGCTCGAGGAGGGGCGACTGCGCCTTGACATCGCGCGTGAGCACCGCCGCAAGGACAACGCAGCCCGGGAGCTGGGCTACATCGCCTATCGCAGGACCAAAGGGGCCACGCCCGCCGAGGGCGAGGAAGAGGCACTGATTCGCAAGATCGCCGCGGCGGAGGCGGAGATCGAGCGGCTGAGGGTGGAGTTGGAAAAGGTGCGGTCCGAGGAGGCCTGAGCGGCCTCAGGCAGCGAGCGCCCCGCAAACCACCAGAACTGAACTTCGCCTCGTCATCGACCTGACCCCTTTCGCCTTGCGGCGCGGAGTTTGTCAAGAACTCGCTACCGCTGGTGTCTTACCCGGACCGGCGCCACGCTTCCGGTTCTGGTGCCAGTACCCAGGCTCCCGAACGAACCGCGCCCCCAACAGTAGACCAGTCCGTCAGTTGCCAGGCCGCAGCTGTGCGAGGTTCCGGCGCTGATCTGGCTGAAGCGCAGGTCCGTCGCCACCCGGACCGGGACCGGCGAGGTGCCGCCGCCGGAGACGCCGAGCTGCGCGTGGTCGTTTCTCCCCCAGCACCAGGCCACCGAATCGACCAGTCCGCAGGTGTGGTCGCGGGTGGTGGCCAGCGTGTCGAAAGCGAGCTGCGGGGCCACCCGTACCGGAGCGGTTTCCACGATGTTGGTTCCGCCACTTTGGCCGTACTCGTTCGAGCCCCAACACCAGGCTGCCCCATCGGCGGTCCAGGCGCAGACATGAGTTTCCCCTAGCGCCAGCCCCACCAGCCCAGTCAGACCGGCAACGCTCGCCGGTTCCTCGCGGGTGGCGACTGAAGCGTCGCCTAACTGGCCACGGTCGTTCCTTCCCCAGCACCAGGCTGCGCCGCCGGCATCCAGTCCGCACACGTGACCGCCACCGGCGGTGACCTGGCGCAGCGCGGTGCCCACGGCGAGTCGCACCGGCTCGCGGCGATTGATTC
>DATMBH010000172.1:0-3267 GCA_035559335.1 Gemmatimonadales bacterium | reverse complement strand
CCGCCGGTCCTCCAGCCCGCTCGCCAGGATGTGGTTCAGCATCGAGTTGAACAGCGCCACGTTGGTGCCGGGCTGCATCTGGAGATGAATGTCGGCGCGCGCTGCCAGCTCGGTGATCCGCGGATCGGCCACAATGAGCTTCGCGCCGCGTTCGTGCGCTCGCTTGATCGCCGCGCCGAACACCGGGTGAGTCTCGGTGGTGTTGGCGCCGGCGATGAAGATCACGTCGCACGCCTCCTCGATCTCCCGCATCGAGCCCGAGGCGGCCGCCGTGGCGAGCGCCTCGCCCATGGCCGAGACGCTGGTGGAGTGGCACAGCCGGGTGCAGTGATCCACGTTGTTGGTGCCGAAGGCTCCCCGGAACAGCCGCTGCAGCAGGTAGTTCTCCTCGTTGCTGCACTTCGCGCTCTGGAACACGGCCATCGCGGGCGCGCCGTATGCGGTATGGATGCGGCGCAGCTCGTGGGCAACGAGGTCGAGCGCCTCGTCCCAGTCAGCCTCACGGAATGGCTCGTACCAATCTGGGGGGGTGGTCGCGCGGTCGCGGATGTCCTGCGTGATGCGCTCGACCACCGGCAGGTCACGCAGCCGCTTCCCGACCGCGCGCGCTGGCGCCGGCGGCTTGGGAGCGAGGCCCTCCTCGGCGATCGTCTGCCACGGCCCGCCACGCCGGCCGGCGCCGGTCGGCCCCTTCCACTCCCAACGCCCGCCCTGCTTCACCCAGCCCTTGCGGATCAGCGGCCGCGTGAGGCGGTCGCGATGCTGGGTGAAGTCGTAACCGAAGCGTCCCTTCACGCAGGTCGAGCCCTGGTTCGGCGTGTCTTCCTCGATCCACGGGCTGGTGACTCGGACCACCGTGTTGTCGCGCACGTGGAGGTCCACCTGACAGCCGACGCCGCAGTACGGGCACACCGAGCGCACCACCTTCTCCGGCGCCAACACTTGCGCGGCGGTGAAGCGCTCGCGCGGCAACACCTCGTAGATCGCGCCAGTGGGACAGACCCGCACGCACTCGCCGCACCAGGTGCAGCCTGCGTGGTCGGGATCGCCGTCGCCGCCCACAATGATCGCGGCGTGTTCGCCCCGCCGCTCCACGTCCAGCACACCGACCACCTGGATGTCCTCGCAGGCACGCACGCAGCGGGTGCACAGGATGCAGGTGCTCATGTCGTGCCGGATCATCGGGTCGCCAGCCCGCTCGTCGCCGTGCCGCAGTGGCAGCTCGTGCGCGGCCAGCGGCTTTACCGGGACCTGATAGCGGCGGACGTAGCGCTCGAACTCCGTCAGCTCTGAATCCGGAAGCGGCGGCCGGCCGTTGCCGTAGACGCGCGCAGCGAGTTCGTCGGACGGATAGCGCTCGAGCAGTAGCGAGAGGACAGTGCGGCGGTTGGCGTCCGCTTCCGCCGAGGTCGTGTTGACCACCATTCCCTCGGTCGCGACCGTCGCGCACGCGGCCAGCAGCTTCGGGGAACCGGCGACCGATACCAGACAGATGCGGCACGAACCCACCGTCGGGAGTTTCGGGTACCAGCACAGCGTCGGCACCTCGATTCCCAGCGCGCGCGTCGCGTCGAGGATCGTCGCGCCCTCACGGACCGTCGCGGTCCGTCCGTCGATGGTCAGCGTCGGCATCGGATCTCACCGAAAAACTATGCCCGAGCGCGTGTGTTCGCAAAACTCGGGCCCGAAAAAGTATTGCGCGCGCAAACCAACCTTATATATTGGCGATCAACACGTTACAGCGATCGCTCCACGGAGACACTGTTTGGCAGTATCCCGTCGGGAGTTTCTGAAGAGTAGTAGTGCCGCGCTTGCGACGGTCGCCGTCGCTTCGAGCAGCGGCGAATCAATCGTCCCCCCTCGGCAGAACCTCCCTCAGTCAGATCCCAATCTCCGCGAACTAGCGCTGCTCGCACTCGATGCGGCGCGCACCGCCGGCGCCTCGTACGCTGACGTACGCATCAGCCGCACCCGCGCGCAGTCGGTGCAGACGCGCGAAGACCGCGTGACGAACCTCTCGGATTCCGACACGATGGGCTTCGGCGTGAGAGTGCTAGTGAACGGGGCCTGGGGGTTCGCCGCCAGCCGGGACTTGTCGCGGAACGAGGTGCAGCGCATCGCCCGCGTCGCGGCGCAACAGGCGCGCGCCAATCGCCGCGCCGCGAACCGCCCGGTGGTGCTGGCGCCTTCGCCGCCGGTGCCGGACGGAAGATGGGCCAGCCCGGCGCAGGTTGACCCGTTCACGGTTCCGATCGAGGAGAAGGCCGAGCTGCTGCTGCGCGTGAACCAGGCGGCCTTGCGTGTGCGCGGCGCCCGGTTCGTCAACTCGGGGATGTTCTTCCTGAAGGACGAGCGGACCTTCGCCAACACCGAAGGTACGTTCACCGTGCAGACCATCACCCGCTCCAATCCGTCGGTGTCAGTCACCGCCGTGGCGAGCGACCAGTCAGACTTCCAGAGCCGCGCCTCGGACGAAGTCCAGGCTATGGGACGCGGCTACGAGCACATCCTCGAGGCCGACCTCATCGGGCGCGCGCCGCAGTGGGCCGAAGAGGCGGTGCAGAAGCTCTCGGCGCGCTCGGTTGAACCGGGCCGCTATGACTTGGTGCTCGATCCCACGAACCTGTGGCTCACCATTCACGAGTCCATCGGCCACCCGACCGAACTGGACCGCGCGATGGGTTACGAGGCCAACTACGCGGGAACCAGTTTCCTGGCGCCGCCCCGCGCGGTGCTGGGCAGTTTCCGTTACGGCCCCGAGATCATGAACATCCAGGCCGACCGGCGTCAGGAAGGCGCGCTGGCCTCGATCGGCTGGGACGACGAGGGAGTCCCGGCTGACCAGTGGCTCCTGGTAGAGCGCGGAATCTTCAAGGACTACCAGACCACCCGCGAGCAAGTGGCGTGGATCGCCGACATAACGGGGGTACAGCGCTCCCACGGCTGCTCCTACGCCCAGACCTGGGCGGACGTGCAGTTTCAGCGCATGCCCAACGTGTCGCTGCTTCCCGGCGAACGCGATCTGACCGTCGAAGATCTGATAGCGGCGACCGACCGCGGGATCTACATCAAGGGGCGCGGCGCGTATTCCATCGACCAGCAGCGCTACAACTTCCAGTTCGGCGGCCAGTCTTTCTGGGAGATCCGCGGCGGCCGGTTGGTTGGAATGCTCAAGGACGTGACCTATCAGGCGCGCACGCCCGAGTTCTGGAACGCGATGGACCTGATCGGTGGCCCGCGCTCCTACTTCCTTGGCGGTTCGTTCAA
>DATMBH010000171.1:0-8030 GCA_035559335.1 Gemmatimonadales bacterium | reverse complement strand
GGCGCCGAGCCGGCTCGCCCGTCCCGCCGGTCAGACGCAGCGAGCTGGTGCGGGGCGTCTGACTGCGGCAGGCACAGGGCCGCCGGCCGCGCTATCTTCTCTCCGTGCATATCCGACGCACCAAGATCGTCGCCACGCTCGGGCCCGCCTCCAGCACGCCCGAGACCATAGCCACCCTGGTCGAGGCGGGCATGGACGTCGCCCGCATCAACGCCAGCCACGGCACCGCCGAGCAGCGCGCCGAGCTGATCCGCATGGTGCGCGCCGCCTCGGAGGCCGCCGGTCGGCCCGTGGCCGTGCTGCTCGACCTCCAGGGCCCACGCATCCGCGTCGGCAGCCTCAGGAAGGCAATCGACCTCGTTCCCGACACCACGGTGGTGTTCGCCCCCGAGGCGGTGGCCCAGCCCGGCGAGATCCCAACCACTTACCGGGAACTGGCCGACGACGTCAGCGTCGGCGCCCGCATCCTGCTCGACGACGGGCTGCTGGCCTGCGAGGTCACCCGCGTCGCGCCGCCCCGCGTCGAAGCGCGCGTCATCTACGGCGGCAAGCTGAAGAGCAACAAGGGAATGAACCTGCCCGGCGTGCAGGTCTCGGCGCCGCCGCTCACCGACAAGGACAAGGCCGACGCCGCCTTCGCCGCCCAGCACGACGTGGACTTCGTGGCCCTGTCGTTCGTCAGGCGCGCCGAGGACATCGCGGCGCTGCGGGAGCTGGTGCCGAAAACCACCCGCGTCATCGCCAAGATCGAAAAGGATACCGCGCTGGCCGACGCCGACCGCATCATCGAGGCCGCCGACGGCATCATGGTGGCTCGCGGCGACCTGGGCGTGGAACTGCCGTTCGAGGAAGTGCCGCTGGTCCAGAAACGGCTGATCCGCAAGGCGATCGAGCACCGCCGTCCGGTGATAACGGCCACCCAGATGCTGGAATCCATGGTCCAGAACCCGCGGCCCACCCGCGCCGAGGCCTCCGACGTCGCCAACGCCATCCTCGACGGCACCGACGCGGTCATGCTCTCGGCGGAAACCGCCGCCGGGCAGTACCCGCGCGAGGCCATCGAAGCCATGGACCGCATCATCCGCGAGATGGAGAAGCACGAACTCGGAATCCGCCGCCGCGAGAGCCGCGAGAGCACCGAGGACCTGCCGGCCCGCACCGAGCACGCCGTGGCCGCGGCCGCGGTAGCCGCCGCACGCATGCTGCACGCGCCCATCATCGTGTGCTTCACCAAGAGCGGCTTCTCGGTGCGCGTGGTCTCGGCCGCGCGACCGCCCATGCCCATCCTCGGCGTCACCGAGGAACCCAAGGTTTACCGCCAGCTAGCCCTCAACTGGGGCGTCATCCCGCTCTACGCCGACCAGCCGCCACGCTACGAGGCCATGCTCGGCGCGGCGCGCGCCGCGATACTCGAACGCGGCTACGCTAGGCCCGGCGACCGCGTGGTCGCCATCGCCGGCGCGCCCTTCGACCGACCCAGCTCGACCAACATGGCCAAGGTGGAGGAGGTTTAGCGGCCGGTGAAGCTGACCTTCCTCGGCACTGGCACCTCCTTCGGCATTCCCCAGATCGGGTGCGGTTGTGAGGTGTGCCGCTCCGGCGATCCGCGCGACCGGCGTGGCAGAACCGGCGTGGTGATCGAGTCCGACGGCCGCCGCATCCTGATCGATACGCCGCCCGAACTGCGCGTCTCGCTGCTGCGCGAGGGCATCGGCTCGGTGGACGCGGTGCTGTTCACCCACGACCACGCCGACCACACCCACGGCATTGACGATCTGCGCGCGCTGTCAGGAGGGATGCGGGGCACGCTGCCGGTGTACGGGCCGGCCGACGCGCTGGAACGCATGAAGTCCAAGTTCGACTACGTATTCGACGCCGCGGCCTACACCATTCCCGGGTCGGCGCGCCCGGCCGTCACGGCACATCCGCTCCAGGCTGGCAGTGAAGCGGTGGTCGCCGGACTCCGGGTGCTGCCCATCGAGTTCTCTCACGGCCCCAGCACCGTGTACGGCTATCGCTTCGGCGCCCTGGCCTACGTCACCGACGTGAAGACCGTGCCGGACAGCGCGCGCCAGGCGCTGGAAGGCGTGAGCGTTTTGGTGCTGAATGCGCTGTTCCAGCGTCCGCACCCGACCCACCTTTCGATCCCGGAAGCGGTGGAGGCGGCCCGGGCCATCGGGGCGCGCCGTACTTACCTTACCCATCTCACCCACGAGACCGGCCACGCAGCCCTAGAGGCCTCGCTCCCGCCCGGAATCCGCCCGGCCTACGATGGGCTGGTCGTCGAGGTCTGATCGGGTCTATTTTTCGCACCGTTGATCAAATAGGAACGGGAATCGCCATGACCGACATACTACATAGACTGCTGCAGCCGTTTTCCGGGGCCGTAACTGTCAACGGGTCCGGGGTGGTTGATGTGCCCAAGCCGGACGGGCTCAAGGGGAGCGCCATGGACTCGCTGGTGCGCGCTGCCGTTTTCGGCGACGAGCCCACCAGGGAAGTAGCGCGCTGGCTGATATGGGAGATCGGCCAAGTGGTTGGCGTCAGGCCCGCCTCGATCCACGACCTGTACATGGCCCGAGGGCGCGGCGAGGTGGGCGGCTTCACGGTGCCGGCCATTAACATCCGCGGCCTGGCATACGACTCGGCGCGCGCAGTGATGCGCGCCGCGGTGCGCCTGGACGCCACCGCGTTCTTGCTGGAGATCGCGCGCTCCGAGATCTCCTACACCGACCAGCGGCCCGCCGAGTACGTGGCGGTGTGCACGGCCGCGGCGCTGCGCGAGGGCTACCGTGGCCCGCTCTTCATTCAGGGCGACCACTGCCAGGTAAACGCCAAGAAGTACGCCGCCGACCCCGAGGGCGAGGTCAACGCGGTAAAGGCGCTGATCCGCGAGGAGCTGGCCGCCGGCTTCTACAACATCGACGTCGACACTTCCACCCTGGTTGATCTCTCCCAGCCCAATCTCGACCTCCAGCAGCGCGTCAACTACGAACGCGCGGCGGAGATCACGGCCTTCATTCGTGAGCACGAACCCGGCGGGATCACGACCTCGGTGGGCGCGGAGATCGGCGAGGTGGGCGGCAAGAACTCGGACGTGCACGAGCTGCGGGCCTTCATGGACGGCTACAACCGCTCGCTCGCGGCCCTGGGCGGCGACCTCGTGGGCATCTCCAAGATCAGCGTCCAGACAGGCACGTCGCACGGCGGCGTGGTGCTGCCTGACGGTTCGATCGCCGACGTGAAGATTGACTTTCAGGCGCTCCAGGATCTCTCGCGCGAGGCGCGCGAGCAGTACGGGTTGGCCGGCGCCGTGCAGCACGGTGCCTCGACGCTGCCCGAGTCTGCGTTCGGCAAGTTCCCCGCCGTTGAAACCTGCGAGATCCACCTTGCCACCGCGTTCCAGTCGCTGCTCTACGACCATCCCTCGCTGCCGCGCGAGTTCCGCGATCGGCTGTACAATTGGCTGCGGGAGAACGCGGCGAGTGAGCGGAAGGCGGGGCAGACCGACGAGCAGTTCTTCTACACCACCCGCAAGAAGGCGCTGGGTCCGTTCAAGGCGGAGTGGTGGAACCTCCCCGAGGCGGTGCGCGCCGCTCTCGGCGCCGCGCTCGAGGAGCAGTTCGTGTTCCTGTTCGAATCGCTCCGGGTGAGCGGTTCGCGCGAGATGGTGGAGCGCTACGTGAAGCCGCCCACGCAAAGGCGCGCCGAGCCGGCAGCCGCGGTGGCTGCGGCGCCCGACGACGCCGAAGCCGGCGAATAGGAGACGACCATGGCACGGCAAGACGACGAGGAAGTAGTGGTGGTGGAGCGGCAGGGGTCGTTCATCGTCCCGTTCCTGTGGGGACTCGGCATCGGCGCCGCGCTGGGCCTGCTGTTCGCGCCCATGAAAGGCTCCGAGCTGCGCTCCGAGATCGCCGCCCGCGGCCGCCGGCTCAGGGACTACGCCGGCGAAAAGGCCGAGGAGATCGAGGAGGCGATTGCCGCTGGCTACCAGCGCGCGCGCGGCAAGGTGGAAGAGGGAATCGAGACGGCGCGCCGCTCCGTGAAGGAAGGGAAGGAGTACGCGCGCGACGTGGCGGAGGCTAGTCGCGCCGCCGCCACCACGGCGCGCGAGGAGCTGGAGCGGCGACTCGCCGAGGCGCGCGAGGCGCGGCGCGGCCGCAGCAGTGGGGAAGAAGAGCCGGTAGCGTAGAGCCCCGTGCGGCGGACCGCGCTCGACCGCTGGCGCTTCCTGTTTCGCGACGTCCGCAACGCCATCCGCCGCGTGTACGAGGGCGCGGCGGAGGCTAACATCCCGTTTCTCGCCAGTGCGCTGACCTTCGACGCCCTGCTCGCCGCGATCCCGCTGCTGCTGTTGGCGCTGTCGCTGGTGGGCCAGCTGCTCGCCTCGGGGGCCGACCGTGCCCAGCTCGAGGTGGCCGAGTACGCGCGCCGCTTCTTGCCCACGGCGCAGCAGTCCGGGTTCCAGCCGGTGCTCAACCTGCTCGACGGAATCGCTCGCCAGCGCTCAGCGTTAGGTGTCGTGGGCTTACCGCTGTTCGTGTGGTTTTCGACTCGGCTATTCGGTTCGCTGCGGGCTGCGCTGTGCGAGGTGTTCGACACCGAAGAGAACCGCTCCTGGCTGCGTGGCAAACTGGTGGACGTGGCGCTGGTGCTGGCCACCGGGCTGCTGTTCGTGCTCAACACCGCGGCCTCCGAAGGCATCGCGATCCTGGGCCGCAGCAATCCGGCCTTCGGGTTCTTCGAGTTCTTCGTGGTGCAGCTACTGGCGTTCCTGTTCGTCCTGGCGCTGTTCATCATCGTGTTTCGCTTCGCGCCAGCGCACCGCATCCGCTGGGACACCACGCTGGTCGCAGCGCTGGTATGCTCCCTCGGCTTCCAGGTGGCCAAGGAGCTGCTGAGCCTGTACTTCGCCCACTTCGTGCGCCCGGACTCGCTGGTTTCCGACGCCACCCTGGGCGGGATCTTGCTGTTCGTGGTGTGGACGTACTACATGACACTGGTGTTCCTACTGGGCGGCCAGATCGCCCAGTACTACGAACTGCGCCGGCGTCTGAGCACCCAACGCCTGCTGCTGCAGTAACCTGACCGCCGACCCTCGACCCCCGACCCCCGACCCTCCGGCCCCTGAGCCCCGTGATCGATCTCCGCTCCGACACCGTCACCCGCCCCTCGCCCGGAATGCGCCAGGCCATGGCGAGCGCCGAGGTTGGCGACGACGTTCTCGACCGCGACCCCACGACGCGCAGGCTGGAAGAGCGCGTCGCCGAGCTGCTGGGCAAGGAGGACGCGCTCTTCTTTCCGTCAGGCACCCAGGCTAACCAGACCGCCATCTGGCTGTGCGCGCCGCGCGGCACGGAGCTGATCGTAGAGGCGAATGCTCACCTGGTGCACTACGAGATCGCGGGAGTCGCGGCCCTGTCCGGCGTGCAGGTCAGGCCGGTGGCGACGGCGGACGGGCTGCTAACGGCCGACCTGGTGCGCGGCGCCCTGCGCGCTCCCTCGCCGCACGTGCCACGCAGCGGCGCGATCGCCGTCGAGAACACCCACAACGCGGCCGGCGGCAAGGTCATGCCGGTCGCCGTCGCCGAGGCAATCGGCGCTCTGTCGCGCGAGCGCGGACTGCCGCTGCACCTCGACGGCGCGCGGCTATGGAACGCGGCCGCAGCGCTCGGCGTTGCCCCTGCGGTCCTCGCAGCACCGGCTAATACGGTCATGGTCGCGTTCTCCAAGGCGCTCGGCTGTCCCGTGGGCTCGTGCCTGGCGTTCTCGGGAATTCCCCGCGCCGAAGTGTGGGAGATCAGGAAGCGGCTGGGCGGTGGCATGCGCCAGTCAGGCATCCTCGCGGCAGCATGCCTATACGCTCTGGACCACAACCTGGATCGAATTCCCGAGGACCACGCCAACGCCCGACGCCTCGCGAGCGCGCTGGAAGGCAATCCCGCCATCAGGCCGCTGAAGCCGGAGACCAACATCGTGATGCTGGACCTGGTGCGTGAGCGCGATACGGCCGAGGCGGTCGCGGCGAAGCTGGCAGACCGCGGAGTCCTGGTGGTGCCGTTCGGGCCGAAGCGGCTGCGGGCGGTTACGCATTTCGATGTTACAGAGCAGGACATTGCGAGGGCGGCGATGGTGATTGTTGAGGTGATGAGATAATGGGACAGTGGGACGGTGGGACAGTGGGACGGTGGGACGGGGATTGGTCCGGCAGTGGATTGCGACGGTTCAAGGCGGATTCGAGCTCATGTGTCATCCCCCACGTAGCTGGCATTCCGTCTCCTCACGCTGCAAACTTTCCTCGCCATGGAACGCCGCGGCTTCCTCGGACTGCTGGCCTCATCCACGGCTGCCGGCGCGCTGGCGCGACGCCTGGCGGCATGCGGCCGCATCCAGCCGTTAGGCGTGCAGCTGTACACGGTGCGAGCCGCCATGCGCGAGAGCATGGAGCGCACCCTGGAGCGCGTGGCCGCGATCGGGTTCCGGGAGGTGGAGTTCGCCGGCTACTTCGCTCGCACGCCGCGCCAGGTCGCCGACGCGCTGCGGGCCGCCGGCCTCGCCGCCCCCTCGGCTCACTATGCGCTGGAGGAACTGGAGGGGGACGCCGGAGCGCGCACCCTGGAGGCCGCCGCCGCCATCGGCCACCGCTACGTGGTGGTGCCGTGGATCGCTCCGAGGGACCGCGAGACCCTGGACGGCTGGGGGCGGATCGCCGAGCGGCTCAACCGGGTGGGAGCGGCGGCCCGCGCCGTCGGGCTGCGATTCGCCTATCACAATCACGACTTCGAATTCCGCCGCACTGACGGCAGGGTCCCCTTCGACGTGCTGTGCGAATCCACCGATCCGGATCTGGTCTTGATCGAGCTAGATCTGTTCTGGATCACCAACGGCGGCGCCGACCCGCTGGCTTTCTTCCAGCGCTGGCCTGGTCGCACCCACCTGGTGCACGTGAAGGACCGCACCGCCGAGGGCCGCATGGTGGACGTGGGTTCCGGCGCTATCGACTGGCGCGCCATATTTGCCCGGAGGGCGCAGGCGGGTATCCGGCATTTCTTCGTGGAGCACGACTCACCGGCGGACCCGTTTGCATCCATCAGCGCCAGCTACAGGTACCTGAGCCGGCTGGATGTCTAGGCTGTCGTGCCGGCTGGCGATACTGCTCTTCGCATGGGCCGCCGGCTGCGCGAGGCCCGCTTCCACACCGCTAGCTTCCGGAGCGCTGCGGATTGTGTTCCTCGACGTGGGCCAGGGTGACGCCGCTATAGTGGTGAGTCCGGAGGGCAGGCGTATGCTTGTGGATGCTGGTCCGAACCCGAGCCAGGTCGCGCAGTACCTCCAGGCCAATGGTCACGACACGCTCGACCTGGCGATCGCCTCGCACGCCCACGACGACCACATCGGCGGAATGGAGGCAGTGCTGCGAACGGTGCACGTGCGCGCCTATCTGGATAACGGGGTCCCGCACACTACGTCCACGTACCGGCGGACGATGACGGCGGTGGAGCAGAGCAGGACCCAATACCTGGCCGCGGAGGCCCGGACCATCAGCGTGGGGTCCGTGCAGGTGCGCATCCTCCCGATGCCGCCGGGTCCAGGCGACCAGAACGACCGCTCGGTCGGTGCGCTGGTACGCTTCGGCAGCTTCAGCGTACTGTTCACCGGTGATTCGGAACGCGCAGAGCTGGCCTGGTGGCTGCGCTCCGGCGCGGCAACTCGGGTGAGCCTGGTAAAGGTGGCCCACCACGGCGCCGACAACGGAACCACTGACAATTGGGCCGGCGCGCTGCGGCCGGCCCTCGCGGTAATATCGGTCGGAAGGTCTAACCCATATGGCCACCCCTCCGCGGCTGCCGTCGCGTCGTGGTCGCGCTCCGGCGCCACGGTGCTCCGCACCGACCTCGAGGGCGCGATCACGGTGACCGCGGACACCAGCGGAGCTTTCACCGCCACGAACTCGGCGGGCACCGTCTTGTTCCGATTCAACCCCGGGCGCGAGGGGCAGCGGCCTTGAGCACCGGCCGAACGGGCGC
>DATMBH010000170.1:0-6361 GCA_035559335.1 Gemmatimonadales bacterium | reverse complement strand
GAGCGCCGGCGGGCAGCGCCGCAGCTACGGGCTGACGGCAGAGCCGGGCGTGTGGGAACGGCGCTTCATAGCGGCGCCGCCCCAGCTCGACGCCGTGGTGCAGCTGTACCGCCAGCTCGGTTTCGAGGTGAGACTGGACCGCATAACGCAGGACGAACTCGACGACCACTGCAACGACTGCCATCTCGCGCTGCACCTGTTCCGCGCGATCTACGTCCGGAGACCAGCACCGTGAAGGCGGCGATTTTCCATGGCGCGCACCAGCCGCTGCGTATCGAGGACGTGCCCACGCCCCAACCCGGGCCCGGAGAGATACTCATCAGGGTGGCCGGCTGCGGCGTCTGCCACACCGACCTGCACTACATCGACCACGGCACTCCCACCTTCAAACAGCCACCGGTGATCCTCGGGCACGAGATAGCGGGAACGGTCGCAGCGGTCGGTTCCGGTCTCACCCAGTGGAGCGAGGGCGACCGCGCCCTGGTGCCGGCCGTGTTGACGTGCGGCCGGTGCGGATTCTGCCGCCAGGGCCGCGAAAACCTGTGCGCGGCGGGGACCATGCTCGGCAACCACATTGACGGCGGCTTCGCGGAGTTCGTGGTGGTCCCGGCAAAGGACGTGGTGCGCCTGCCTGAGGACGTGCCGCTGGTCGAGGGGTCCATCATCGCCGACGCCGTAACCACGCCGTTCCACGCCGTCGTCAGGCGGGGCCGGGTAGCGGCCGGCGACTGGGTGGTGGTGTTCGGCTGCGGCGGCGTAGGCCTGTCGCTAGTGCAGGTTGCGGCAGCGGTGGGCGCGCGGGTCATCGCGGTGGACGTCAAGCCGGCCAAGCTCGCGATCGCGACCCGGTTCGGCGCCGCGGCGGCGCTCGATGCCGGGATGCCCAAGCTCGACAGGGAGGTGCGGCGGATCACCGAAGGCGGGGCCGACGTGGCGTTCGAGGCCGTGGGCAGAGCCGCGGCGCAGAACGCCGCCTTCGATTCGCTCCGGGCCGGCGGGCGCCTGGTGCTGGTGGGCTACAGCCCCGAGACGATGCCGCTCAACGCCGGCCGCACGATGTTCCGCGAGATCGAGGTCGTCGGTTCGCTGGGGTGCCGGCCGGTGGACTACCCGCGCGCGGTCGAGCTGGTGAGACAGGGGAGGATCAGGCTCATGGAAATGGTGACCCATCGCTTCCCGTTGGATCAGATCGGCGAGGCGTTCGAGGTGCTGCGGTGCGGCGACGCGATCCGGGTGGTGGTGACGCCATGAAACTCACCGACGCACTGCTCGGCGAACACGGCGTGTTCTACGCTGCATTCGGCCGGCTCGAGGCTGAGCTGCCCGACCTCGACGATGCATGCGCGGTGCGCGAACAGGCGGCGCTGCTGGCGGCGGCGCTGGTCTCGCACGCCCAGATCGAGGACGAGCTGCTGTTCACTGAGCTGGGCCGTCGCGGAACCGGCTTCGAGGACCTGGTGAAGGCGATGTTCGACCAGCACGAGCACATCGCCTCGCTGCTGGCGCGGGTGCAGGACGGCGGCGACGCGGCACAGTGCCGCGAGCCGCTGCTGGAGGCGGTTCAACTGGCCCGCGATCATTTCGCGCGCGAGGAGAAGGTGGCCTTCCCGCTCGCCGAGGGCGTGCTGGGCGACGGGACGCTGGAGCTGCTAGGCGAGGAATGGGCGCGACGGCGCACGGTGTGGCTCGGAGAGGCAGTCCGGTCATGAACCAGCGGCGGGCGATGCGCACGATAATCGAGCCGTTCCGGATCAAGGTGGTGGAGCCAATCCGCATGTCTACACCGGAGCAGCGCGAGGAGCACCTGCGTGCGGCCGGTTACAACGTCTTCCAGCTGCGGGCCGAGGACGTGATCATCGACCTGCTTACCGACAGCGGAACGGCGGCGATGAGCGCCGATCAGTGGGCCGGCGTGATGCGCGGCGACGAATCGTATGCCGGCAGCACCTCGTGGTACCGGTTCGAGCGGGCGGTGCGCGACATCTTCGGCTTCCGGCACGTGCTGCCGGTGCACCAGGGCCGCGCGGCTGAGCGGCTGCTGTTCGGCGTGATGTGCAAGCCGGGCGACATCGTGCCTAACAACACACACTTCGACACGACCCGGGCCAACGTCGAGCACGTCGGTGCGATACCGGTGGACCTGGTGATTCCCGAAGGACGCCAGCCATCCGCCCGGCACCCGTTCAAGGGGAACATGGACGTGGAGCGGCTGGCACTGCTGCTGGAGCGCGAGCGCGGCAAGGTGCCGCTGGTGATCCTGACGATCACCAACAACTCGGGCGGTGGCCAGCCGGTGTCCATGTGGAACGTGAAGGCGGTCGCGGCGCTGTGTCGCAGCCACGGCATCCCGCTCTACATCGACGCCTGCCGGTTCGCGGAGAACGCGTGGTTCATCAAGACGCGCGAGCCGGACTACGCGCGGATGACGCCGCTGGAGATCGCGCGCGAACTGTTCTCGTACGCGGACGGCTGCATCATGTCAGCGAAGAAGGACGGGATGGCAAACATCGGCGGTTTCCTGGCCACCAACGACGACCGGCTGGCGGCCGCCGAGACCGAGCTGCTGATCCTCACCGAGGGCTTTACCACCTACGGCGGCATGGCCGGTCGCGACCTCGAAGCGGTGGCCGAGGGGCTGTACGAGGCGCTGGACGAGGACTACCTGCGCTACCGGATCGTGTCCACCGCCTATCTGGGAGAGCACCTGTCGCGCGCGGGCGTGCCGATCGTCGAGCCGCCCGGCGGCCACGCGATCTACATTGACGCCTCCGCACTGCTGCCCCACATCCCGCCGCTGGAGCTGCCGGGACAGGCACTGGTGGTGGAGCTATACCGCGAGGCAGGCATCCGGGCGGTGGAGATCGGCACCCTGATGTTCGGCCGCCGCGACGCGCTGAGCGGCGCCGAGGAACCGGCCGCGATGGAGCTGGTGCGGCTGGCAGTGCCCCGCCGGGTCTACACCCAGAGCCACATTGATTACGTCATCGAGGCGGTGCTGCGCGTGGCGGAGCGGAAGGAATCGCTCTGCGGCTACAGGATCACGGAGCAGGCCGCGTCGCTGCGGCACTTCACGGCGAGGCTGGAGCCGGTGGGACGCAACGGGGGAGCGTAACCTACTCCATCAACTCCAAATCCAGGGCGTCAATCGCGCTGTCGAGCGCGGGGTCTTTGCCGCGCAGCGCGCGCTGCCGCTCGGCGCGCGCCCCGGTGGCCGTGATGCGGCGCGGCTTCGCGGCATCTGCCGATACACCAGGCGGGGCGGGCGATGCCTCACCGGCCACGGTGCTGACTCGCACGCGAGTGCCTAACAGCCGGCTCAGCGCCTGGTCAATCGCCGCCCCGTGACGGGCCAGGGCATCCTCCAGCAGATCGCCGCCGCTCACAACCACCACGTCCCCACGCACAGCAGTCACCCGCGCCTCCGACAGGGCCTGGGCCGCGATCATGCGCTTTTCGGCGCGGAGCGCCTCGAGGAGGGAGGGCCAGAGAAAAGAGACAGAGGAGACAGAGGGGACAGTGGGGACAGTGGGAGCAGTGGGGACAGAGGGGTCCTGCCCCTTCGTCACCTCCGCCACCTCCGTCACCGCCCTGGCGTCATTCCCCTCAAGCAGTCGGGCAATGTCCACCGTCCGGTCCATCAACGCCCACCTGACAACCAGCGTCTCCAGCACCAGCCTGGTGTTGCCGCCGCGGCGGATGGCTTCCTCGGAGTCCTCCAGAGCGCGCAGGATCCGCAGGAAGTCGCCGGCCTCGCGCTGCTCGACCAGCGGGCCGATCGCGCGGGCCAGCCCCGAGGAGATGCCGTCGGGCTTGGCGCCCAGCCGCATCGCGAGCGCGGCGCGAAATAGGTCGGCCGCTCCGTCGGCGAACGCAGCGAGATCCACCCCCGCCTCGACCAGCTTCGCCACAAACGGGAACGCATCGGCCGCGCGGCGCTCCACGACGATCGCCAGCAGCTCGGCATAGACCTCGTCGCTCACCAGGCCAAGCACTTCGCGCACCCTCGAGGCAGTGATCTCACCTTCTCCGAAGGCCGTAACCTGGTCCAGCACGCTGAGGGCGTCGCGCAGCCCACCGTCGGCGATGCGCGAGATCAGCTCCACGGCATCGGGAGCGATCGCCAGCTGCTCGGCCCGCGCCACTTCCGTCAGCCGCTCGGCGATCGCGTGCGGGCCGACACGCCGGAAGTCGAAGCGCTGGAGCCGGCTCATGACCGGGGCAGCAGTGTTGGTGATCTTGTGTGGCTCGGTGGTGGCGAACACGAATACCACGCCGGGCGGCGGCTCCTCCAGGATCTTGAGGAGCGTGTTCCACGCCTCGCGCGTCAGCATGTGCGCTTCATCTACGATGTAGACCTTGTGGCGGCCCTCCTGCGAAGCCACGTACATAGCGCGCTCGCGCAGGTCCCTGGCATCGTCAACGCCGCGGTTGCTGGCCGCGTCGATCTCCACCACGTCGAGCGAGGCCGCGCCGCTCCAGATCCGCTCGCACGATGGACACTCGCCGCACGGCTCGCCCGCTGCCGGGGTCGGCTTACCGGCGTGCCGCGTCTCGCAGTTCAGCGCCATGGCCAGCACGCGCGCCGCGGTGGTCTTCCCCACACCACGCGGACCGCACAGCAGATAGCCGTGCGCTACGCGGTTCTGGTCCACGGCGCCGCTCAGCGCGCGCGCCACGTGAGCCTGCCCCACCAAGTCGCCGAAACGGCGGGGACGGTACTTGCGGGCCAGTGCGATATGGGTCAAGAGGCGGTCGCTAGGTGGCGGTTAACGGTTGTCGGTTTCGGTTGTCAGTTGTCGGTCGCCAAGGTTAAACCGGGGTGGGGAATGCCCCAGGACACCGCCCGCGATACATGACATCGCTTAGCGCTGCTGCCTGCGGGGCCCTGACGCGATTCGCGCGCACGAACCCGGGGGGCCTGGGGCATTGAAAGCTAGCTGGTCAGGGAGCAGTTGTCATGCCGTTGCCGGCCACTCCATCAACCTGAAGTACTGGCGCCACGGCCCAATCGCATCCCTGTATCTCTTGGCCATTACACGCGCGATTTGAGCCATGTGCGTCAAGTCGTGCGCGACCCACGTCGCCAGCAACTCACCGAGGGTGACCTTGCCGAGCGACGGGTGGGTGCCGGTGCGCTCCAGGTCCTGGACCTCGAGCCGCAGTGCCGCGAGCGAGGCCAGGTTGGCATGGCGCAGTGCGGCGAACTCGTCGAGCAGCTGCGCGGCCGACTTCCCCTCGCTCTCGGCGCGCTGCGCAAAACGATCGTACTTGTCGAACGGGCGCGATTCGCCGTGCTCGACTATGATCCGCGTCCGCGCCATCCAGTCGGTACGCTCGCCGTGCACCAGGTGCCCCAGTACCTCCCACGGGCTGAACGTGTCCGGACCTTCGTCAGCGCGGAGCCAGCCCTCCGGCATGCCGCGCAGCCACGCGTCCAGAACCACGGGCGTGCGCTCCAGGACGGCGATCGCCTCGTCGAGACGGAACTCAGGGTGTTTTGGCATCACAGGCGCTCCAGCGTCCGGATCGTACGCTCGTTGACGACGTTGCCAGTGTTGAGCGTGGTGGCCGGCTCGAACAGCATCACCTCGACCTCCTCATCCGCCACGGGCCGGTGCTCCACGCCGCGCGGCACAACGAGGAACTGACCCTCCTTCAACTCCACCGTGCGGTCGCGGAACTCCATCCGGAACCGGCCGCGCACCACGTAGAACATCTCGTCCTCGCGCTCGTGGTGGTGCCACACGAACGGCCCGACGAACTTCACCAGCTTAACGTGCTGGTGGTTCAGCTCGGCAACGACCTTTGGCGACCACGGCTCGCCAATCTGCGCCAGCTTTTCTCGGACATCCACGAGGTCGGGCGCCTCGTCGGAAACCCAGCGCGCGGTCGCGCCGGTGGCGATGCTTCCGCCGCTCAGCACCTCGGCGAACGCGCCCCCCTGCCAGTCGGCGTACATCGCCTCGCGCAGGCCTGGCACCGCCTCATCCATCCGCTCGCACGGCTTGGTCTCGCCGAGGATGCGCAACCGGCACTCCCCGATCGCCAGGATCCGCCCGCGGCTCTCCCGCAGCGGCAGCCCGCTCACCATCAGGTTGGCGCGGCGGGACGAAGGCGGCGCGGCAGCGCCGAGCCGGGCCATCAGACCGTCCCATACCTCGCGCTCGATGATGGTGACCTGACGCCGTCCGCCCTGGTTGGCGCAGCCGACCAGGCCGAGTCCGGTGGCGAGCTGCGCCTGCGACACCGCGTCCATCGGTCCCCGGAAGGCGCGCTTGATCCAGACCGCCTCGAGTCGGCCGCTCATTCGACCCGGACAATACCATGGCGGCCGGGCGCCGTCCACGCGCGGCCCGCGGGC
>DATMBH010000169.1:0-7779 GCA_035559335.1 Gemmatimonadales bacterium | reverse complement strand
CCGCCAGCCCCGCCGCGGAGCTGTCCGCCGCGGCGGAGTCGAAACCCGTCGCCTGCAGATCGCTCAGCAAGTGCACCTCGCCGCGCACGTAGCCGGAGCCTCGCACTAGTCTCGCCGCGCTGCGGATCGCGGCAGCCAGGTCGAGCCGGCGCGCATCCGGTTCCAACGCGCCAACCGCCCGGCGCAGCTCTGCCGCACTGCCACGCCGCGCGATCCCATCGGCGCCGACCAGCCACAGCGCGTCACCTGCCGCGGCATCGCCGAGCGTCTCATTCGCACGCGCCTTGAGTTCGTCCAGCACACGCGTGCCGCCGACCACCGCCGCCGATGAGAGCGAGTTGTCCACGATCAGCGCCACCGCGGTCGGCTCGTGCAGCCCGCGTCCGGACGAGCGCACCACCGGCCGCGCAGCGGCGAGCACCAGCAGCACCACGGCCACCACCCGCAACAGCATCAGCAACAGGTGCTTCAACCGAATGGAGCGCTGAGCCTCGCGCGTGGTCTGTCTGAGATACCGCACCGCGGGAAACACCACGTCCGGCGGCCTGCGGCGCTGGAACAGGTGCAACAGCGGAGGCACCAGCGCAGCAGCCAGACCCAGCAGCGCAAGAGGAGACAGGAAGAACATCAGGGCGCGCGGGTACGTTCGCGCGCTGCGCGCCGCAGCGCGTACCCGAACGGCGTGTCCGTGGTAACGGCGTGATAGCCGATGCCGCTCGAGCGGCATTCGCGCCGCCACGCGCCGACCACGCGGTCCACGGTCGCCCGGTACTCGTCCCTGAGATCGGCTGTCACCGCCACCAGTGCCTCGCCGGTCTCCGGGTCCACGAACCGCGCCTCGGCCGGACCCCTCAGATCCACTTCACCCGGGTCCATCACGTGGAACACCACTACCTGATGGCCGCGGTGTCTCAGGTAGCGCAGCGCCGTCAGCACCAGCTCGCGCTCGACCAGCAAATCGGACACGAACAGCACCATCCCACGGCGCCGCAGCAGATCCGTAACCCGGGCCAGCGCGCTCTGGGCCGCCGTTCCCCCGCCAGGTTCGAGCGCCGCAAGCTCCCGCGCCAGCACCCACCACTGGCCACGCCGCGCGCGCGGACTCACCAGCGCCCGCACCTCCTCGTCGAAGGCGATCAGTCCGGTGGCATCGCGCTGCCGCAACAGCACCAGCGCCAGGGCCGCCGCGAAGTGCCGCGCATAGTCATGCTTGCTGAGCAGCGACTCGGGCGCGCTGCTCCATGCCATGGAACGGGAAACGTCGAGCACCAGACTCGCGCGGAGGTTCGTCTCCTCCTCGTACTGCTTGACGTAGAGCCGGTCGCGCTTGCCCAGGATCTTCCAGTCCAGGTAGCGCGGTTCGTCTCCCGGCTGGTAGGGACGATGCTCGGCAAACTCCACCGAGAAACCTCTAAACGGCGAACGGTGCAGCCCCGACAGGTAGCCCTCGACCACGCCGCGCGCCACCATCTCTATGCCGCCAAGCGAGGCAACCTGGAATGGATCGAGCAAATCGAGCCGGGTGGCCCCCGACTCTACCGCGGCCAATTGCTGTCCCTCATTGCGGACATAACCGTAAGGTAGCGGAGCCAGGGAAAGATGTCCAAGTTATTGCTGCAACATGAGTTGGACTAAGGGCACAAGGTTGGCACGCTCCCTGCTCCACTTGCCAGGCGAGGTGGAGCGCATGCAAGGAAGGACCATGAAGAGCACTCTGGCAACCCTGGCGCTGCTGACAGCGCTGGCGCCGTCGCCGTCCCATGCCGTTACGTCGCCGTTCGTGATATCCCGGCACGTTCGCGGCCCGGGCATCCGCCTGTGGACCAACGGCGAGGTGTTCCGCCGGCACGACCGGGTCCGAGTGTACTTCCGCACCGAGCAGGACGCGTTCGTGCTGATACTGCGAGTGGACACCGATGGCCGGCTCGAGGTTCTGTTCCCGCGCCGGCCGGACGAGGACAACTTCGTCTATGGTGGCAGGACGCACACCGCGAGCAGTTACGGCCGCGACGCGTTCTACGTGGACGACTACCCCGGCTTGGGCTACGTGTTCGCCGTGGCTTCCACCGAACCGCTCGATCTCGAGCAGCTGGCCGATCGCGACCGGTGGGACGTGAGGCTCGTCGCCGAAGGGAGGATCCACGGCGACCCCTACGGGGAGCTGCACGACCTGGCGGCGAGGCTGCTCCCGGCGGACTACAGCGATTACGACACGCACCTGCTGCCGTACTACGTCGAGCGCCGCTACGACTATCCGCGGTTCGTGTGCTACGACTGCCACGCATTCGTATCCTGGACGCTGTGGGACCCGTACCGGTATTGGTGCTCGCGCTACACGCTGGTGGTATACAACGACCCGTTCTACTACTACCCGTCTTACTGGTACCCCACGCGCTATTACGGTGGCACTCGTGTGGTGTACGTGCGCCCCGGCGCGCGTGAGGGCAGGTTCGTGTTCCGCACTCGCGAGGGCGCGGCGCCGGCAATCGAGTACCGAGACCGCCGTACCACCGGCGCCGCGGGTGCCGAGCGCCGCCCGCCGGAGCGCGGAGTCCGAGGCGCCGACATCGGCGGCGTGGGCAGCATCCCCGTGCCGGGACGCCGCACCGTGGATGGAGAGCCGGGCGGATTGCGTGATGTGCCAACGGGCGATCGCGCGCCGGTAATCGGCGGACGGCGCACGGTGGATCCGCCCCCGGTTCGTCCCGCGGCTCCGCGCGAGCCGGCCCGTGAGCCGACGGTCGATACGAGACGCCGGACCGACGAACCCGCCCGACCGGTGGAGGCGCCCCTCGTCCGGCCGCGGCCGGAGCGCCAACCGGACCTTCAGCCGCGGGACGCTCGTCCCGAGGTCAGGCCGGAGGGCCGGCGCGCACCCGAGGCCGGGGCTGATCGCCCCTCAGCCGAGCCGGAGCCGCGCGCCGTTCCGTACCGTCCGCCCGCGAGCGCTCGTCCGGCTCCGGAACGGCCGCAGGCTGAGCGACCCCGCGCCGAGCCGCGGCGGGAGAGCCCGCCGCCACGCGCCGCCGAACCGAGGGCCTCGACGCCTCCACCTCGCAGTGAGCCGCAGTCGCGACCCAGCGGCGGTGGCGGGCTGGTCAGGCGCCGCCCTGACTGATCGTTTCGGCTGTAACTTCCTGCGCGCCCGGCCGTACCAGCTATAGTTCACGGCCGGGCGTTTTCTGGTCCGGAGGGCGCTTCACCTCCCACAATCAATCGCCGAAGAGCAGGTCCACAATGCGACGTCAACCGCTCACGCCGTTCCTATTCCTTCTTCTTGTTGCGTCCCCGCTGGCGGCCCAGACGCTTCGAGGGGGCGCCGGGGCGCCCGGTGCCGAGGCCGTCAGACGCGCCGTCGAGACCATCACCGAAGCCGACATGCGTTCGCGCATCGGGGCCCTCGCGCATGACTCCATGCGGGGTCGGGACACGCCGAGTCCTGAGCTGGAGTCCGCGGCGCGCTGGATCGCGAGCGAGTTCCGGCGCTTCGGCCTGCGTCCGGGAGGCGACTCGGGGACGTACCTGCAGCGCTACTCGATCCGCCGCACGGTCACCGACTCCGCGTCGGTCGTGATGGCGGTGGGAGGCGGGGTGCACGGTCACTGGCGGGTGGGGCACGAGGCGCTGCTCGTCGCCAGCCTGGGAGGAGATCCCGCCCCGGAGCCGGTCTCGGGGCCGCTGGTCCTGCTGGCCGGACCGCTCGATACCGCGCGCCCCTTCGCCGACCTCGACGTGCGGGGCGCGGTGATCCTGCAGGTGCCCGCGCCTGGCGCCGTTAACCCGCGGCTCATCGAGCGCGCCCGTCAGGCGGGGGCCCGCGGCTGGATCCTGGTCCAGCCGGTGCCCGGGCCGGTGTTCGCGCGTCAGGCCCGTCGCGCCTTCGAGCCCGAGCTGCAACTTGCTTCCGCCGCTTCGGGTGCGGCGGGTATACCGGTGTTCGTGGTTCGCGACAGCACCGCCGCCCCGGTGCTCCGGGCCGTGGGCGAAACCGTGGAAGGCCTGCGCTCCGGCCCCGCGCGGGCGCGGCAGCTGCGCGACTTCACCGGCTCGTTCACCATTCGGCGCGTGACCCTCAGCGAAATCACGGCGCCTAACGTCATTGGAGTGCTAGAGGGCTCCGACCCGGTGCTGCGCAACGAATACGTGGTCTACACGGCGCACATGGACCATGTCGGCGTGGGCAACCCGGTCAACGGAGACTCGATCTTCAACGGCGCCGACGACGACGCCTCCGGAACCAGCGGAGTGATCGAGCTGGCCGAGGCGTTCGCCACGCTGAACCCGCGGCCGCGGCGCTCGCTGATCTTCATGCTGGTCTCGGGCGAGGAGAAGGGCCTGTGGGGCAGCCGCTGGTTCTCGGACCATCCCACGGTGCCCATCGAGAACATCGTGGCCAACATCAACCTCGACATGATCGGCAGGAACTGGCGCGACACCGTGAGCGTGATAGGCAAGGAGCACAGCTCGCTTGGCGAGGTCGCCAACCGCGTCGCGCGCGCGCATCCAGAGTTGAACATGGCGCTGGTGGACGACCTGTGGCCGCGCGAGAACTTCTACTTCCGCTCCGACCACTACAACTTCGCGCGGCGCGGCGTGCCGATCCTGTTCTTCTTCAACGGCACTCACGCCGACTACCACCGAGTGACCGACACGGTGGACCGGATCGACGCCGAGAAGGCCGCCCGCATCGTGCGCATGGTGTTCTACGTCGGACTGGAAGTGGCGCAGGCCGACCAGCGCCCGCAGTGGGACCCGGCCAGCCGGCAGCGCATCGTCGAGGGCGCCGGCAACGAGTGAAGCGGTGATACGCGTCGGCCCGGCGGGCTGGTCCTATCCGGACTCGCCGGGCCGCGTGTATCCGGCGGGACTGCCCCGCAGGTTCGACGTCCTCGAGTATCTCTCCGGTTACTTCGACACGATCGAGATCAACGCCAGCTTCTATGCGCCCCAGCCCCCGCGGTCGTACGCAAGCTGGAGCCGCAGGGTCGCAGGCAATCCCCGGTTCCGGTTCACCGCCAAGCTGTGGCAGCGTTTCACTCACGGACCGGCGCCGCCGGGCAGAGTGGCCGTGCCGCGCGAGGGCAAATTCGAACCCTGGAGCAGCGCGGACGTGGAGCTGGTACAGGAAGGCCTCGACGTACTGCGCCGCGACGGGCGACTTGGGGCGGTGCTGGCGCAGTTCCCATGGAGCTTCCGGGCGCTCGCCCCGAATCTGGAACGGCTGGAACGACTCGCCGCCGATTTCGCCGGCTGGCCGTTGGTAGTCGAGGTCAGGCACGGGTCCTGGGCCGACCGCCGGTTCGCGCTGGCGCTGAAGCGGCTCGGCCTCGGCTTCTGTAACGTGGACCAGCCCGTGATCGGCGAATCGCTAGGTCCGACGGCTGGAGCGACCAGTCAGATCGGCTACGTGCGGTTCCACGGCCGCCGCTACGATCGCTGGTTCGATACCCGCGAGGACGCCGCCGAGCGCTACGACTATCTCTACAGCGCCGAGGAACTGGTCCCGTGGGTCGAGCGGATCCGCAAGGTGGCCGGCGCCGACGGAGTGACCGACGTGTACGTGATCATGAACAACCACTACGAGGGGAAGGGACCGGCGAACGCGCTGATGATCAGGTCGCTGCTGGAAGGCAGGAGAGTCCCGTGTCCGCCACAGCTCCTGGCGACATACCGCGAGCAACTCGATCGCTTCGTCGAGGTCGGGAATGACGAGGGCAGCGGGCGCAGGACGGAGCGGAATTGAGGACGGCGGCAGAGCGTACTCACGTCCGTCCTCTGCCCTCCGCCCTCCGCCCTTATATTTGTGCCGCATGGATTCCTCCCGCATCCGCAACTTCTGCATCGTCGCGCATATCGACCATGGCAAGAGCACCCTGGCCGACCGACTCATCGAGGCCACCGGGACGCTCACCAAACGGGAGATGCGGGAGCAGGTCCTGGACACGATGGACCTGGAGCGGGAGCGCGGCATCACCATCAAGCTGAACGCCGTGCGCATGAGCTACACCGCGCGCGACGGCGCGCTGTACGAGCTGAACCTGATCGACACCCCCGGGCACGTCGACTTCACCTACGAGGTCAGCCGCTCGCTCGCCGCATGCGAGGGCGCGATCCTGGTAGTGGACGCATCCCAGGGAATCCAGGCGCAAACTCTGTCCAACCTGTTTCTCGCGCTCGATGCCGGGCTCGAGATCATCCCGGTCCTCAACAAGATCGACCTGCCGTCGGCCGAGCCCGAGAAGCGCAAGGCTGAGATCCATGACCTGATCGGGGCGGCGGCGGACGACATCCTCCTGGTCAGCGCCAAGGACGGCACCGGCGTGCCCGAGCTACTCGAGGCCATCGTCAGCCGCGTGCCCGCCCCGCGCGGGGACCCCGACGCGCCGCTGCGCGCCCTGATCTTCGACAGCTACTACGATCGCTACCGCGGGGCCATTCCCTCGATCCGGGTGGTCGACGGCTCGATCCGCAAGGGAATGCACATTGGCTTCGGCTCCCACGGCGGCACCTACGATGTGGACGAGGTCGGCTACCTTCAGCTCGGCCACCGGCCCACCGATGCACTCACCGCCGGCGAGGTGGGCTACGTGGTGGGCAACTTCCGCGACGTGAAGGACACTCGGGTCGGAGACACGATCATCGACGCCGAGCGCCCGCCCCGGGAAATGCTGCCGGGCTACCGCGACGTGAAGTCCATGGTGTTCGCCGGCCTCTACCCGACGGCCCCGGAGCAGTACGAGGAGCTGCGCGACGCCCTGGCGAAGCTGCAGCTCAATGACGCCGCCCTGCATTACGAGCCGGAGACCTCCGTCGCGCTGGGCTTCGGCTTCCGGTGCGGCTTCCTGGGCCTGCTCCACATGGAGATCGTGCAGGAGCGGCTGGAGCGGGAGTTCAACCTCGACCTCGTCACCACCGTGCCTAACGTGGAGTACGACGTGTACCTCACGGACGGCACCAAGGTGATCGTCGAGAATCCCAGCCGAATGCCCACCGGCTCGCAGGTGGACCGGGTCGAGGAGCCGTTCGTCAAGGCGCGGATCCTCGCCCCGGCCGAATACATCGGCGGCATCATGAAGCTGGGCCAGGAGCGGCGCGGCGTGTACTTGGGAATGAAGTACCTCGACCCCACCAGGGTCGAGTTCGACTGGGAGTTCCCCCTCGCCGAGATCATCCTCGACTTCTACGACCGGCTCAAGACGATCACACGGGGCTACGCCTCGCTCGACTACGAGATGATCGGCTACCGCGCCAGCGATCTGGTCAAGCTGGACATGCTCATCAACGGCGAGGCGGTGGACGCCTTCAGCGTGATCATCCACCGCGACAAGGCTTACGAGTGGGGCCGCAAGCTGGCCGAGAAGCTGCGCGAGCTGATCCCGCGCCAGCTGTTCGAGGTCATCATCCAGGCGGCGATCGGCAGCAAAGTCATCGCTCGCGAGACGGTTCGACCGCTGCGCAAGAACGTGCTCGCCAAGTGCTACGGCGGTGATGTGACGCGCAAGCGCAAGCTTCTCGAGAAGCAGAAGGAAGGCAAGAAGCGGATGAAGCAGGTCGGCACCGTGGAGATCCCGCAGGAGGCGTTTCTTGCGGTGCTGAAGGTGGAGTGAGCGGACCCGCCGCCCCGGCGCGGCCATCGCGCGCCGACCTGCTGCGCCACGCCCAGCGCGGCGTCGTGATCCAGACCGCATGGTACGGCGACCTCGTCCTGACCACCCCCCTCATCCGGCGCGCCGCCGAGCGGCTCGGCGCGCCGGTGGACGTGGTATGCCAGCCGCAGGC
>DATMBH010000168.1:0-2099 GCA_035559335.1 Gemmatimonadales bacterium | reverse complement strand
CCATGGACTGAACTTCAGATTGAGTCGGCGGCCGGCATCGTCGCCGGCCGGAGTAAGGCCCCTTAGGGGTTTGGGGGCGGTGCGGGCTTGATGGGCATGAGCAACAGCTTGTCCACGCGATGGCCGTCCATGTCGATGACCTCGACGACATAGCCGTGGAGCTGGAAGGTCTCGCCCTCCTGCGGCACGCGGCCCAGGTGCTTCATCACGAAACCGGCGAATGTCTCGTAGTCACGCTCGCCTGGCGGGTCCAGCTTGAACTCGGGCAGCAGGCGCTCGAACGCCTCGGCCTCCAGCATCCCGTCCACCAGCCAGGAGCCGTCGTCGCGACGCAGGGCGGCGGGCTTGGCCTTTTCGCTCTGGGAGGGCAGTTCCCCGACGATGGCTTCCATGATGTCGTGGAGTGAGATCAGCCCGATGACGCCGCCGAACTCATCGGCCACGATCGCGACGTGGCGCCGTCCGCGTTTGAACGTTTCGAGCAGTGCGCTGGCGGTTTGTGAGGCCGGCACGACCAAGGGCGGGGTCATCAGATCCCTGACCCTGACCGGCAGGCCGGCAGCGAGGTTGGCGTAAATGGCCTTGATGGTGACGAAGCCCACGACGCGGTCGCGGTTGCCCTCGTACACCGGAAAGGTGGTGTGCCCGCTGACGACGATCTTGTGCCACAGCGAGTCATGGGGTTCCGCCACGTTGACCCAGATGATCTTGGCGCGGGGCGTCATCAAGTCGCGCACCGGTATGCGGTCCAGCGCGAGCACGCTCTCCACCATCTCCGACTCCTGCTTGAGAAACACGCCGGCGCGCATCCCCTCCCTCACCAGCAGTTTCACATCCTCCTCGCTGACGGCCACCTCCTGATGGGGTCGGACTCGCAACATCCTCAGCAGGGCCTCGGTGGACACGCTCAGGACCGTGACCAGCGGGGCAGCCAGGCGCGAGAGCGCGATCATCGGCCCGGCCAGCGCGCGCGCGATGCCCTCCGGATTCGAAAGCCCCAGGCGTTTGGGCGCCAATTCGCCGATGACCAGTGTGAGGTAGGTCAACGCGGTCACCACGAGAGCGAAGCTCGCCGTGTCCGCGTGTGGCGCCAGCCAGGCCCATTGCTTCAGCGACCCGGCGAGCTGGGCGGACAGCGTCGCTCCGGAAAACGCGGCCGCCAGCACGCCCACCAGAGTGATGCCGATCTGCACGGTGGACAGAAACGTGGTGGGTGCTTCCACGAGCGCGAGTGCCTGGCGGGCGCGTCCATCGCCGCTTTCGGCCAGATGGCGGAGTCGAGCGCGGCGGGCGGAGACGACCGCGATCTCCGTCATCGAGAGCACGCCGTTGGCAAGCAGCAGGGCCAAGATGATCCCGACTTCGAGCAGGACTTGATTCATGGGAGCAGGATACACGAGGGGTCAATGCGCGCGACCGCGCTCAAGCATCGCAGATACCTTTCTGCTGCACGGCCCATGAACGGCGGCCCATACCATTTGTACACCACCACGGGCCACATCCAGGCGAGGGTGCGAAACCTTGGACATGCCTTCCGCGGGAGGTGCCGAGGCTTAATGCGATGTTCGAGGCACCGGCTTCGACGGGCGCACGAGCAGTGTTACTGCTCCCCGCGCCAGGCGAACGCCAGCATCAACAGGCCGATGGCGACGACCCACGCGCCGAGCACGCGCAGGGCGACCTGCAGCCACGCCAGGTGCCGCCCCATCGCGACGTAGAGCGCCACATCGGCCACCAGCACCGAGAGGCTGAGCCAGTTGCCCAGTAGCGTCCGGGCGGCGCCGGATCCCGGAACGCCTTCGACGGCGGAATCCAGCCCGATCGCCACCGCGCCGGCTCCGAAAAGACCGCTCACCATCAGCGGCGGCGGCGGCTTATCCAGCGCCAGCAACGCACCCGCGAGCAGGGCAACGAGAATCAACACCGTCGGAGGCACCGAGGTGATCGCGCCCGTGGTGGTCACCAGCAGCGCCACGGCGCACAACAGGGCGAAACAGATCAGCGGCCATTTGAGTTCCGACCGCCCCTGTCGCCCGGCCATCAGTCCGAGCGCCACGAGCACCAGAAGGTGCGACGGCGTGGTGAGCGGATGCAGCAGG
>DATMBH010000167.1:0-13768 GCA_035559335.1 Gemmatimonadales bacterium | reverse complement strand
AAAGAGCAGCGCGGCGGACGCACGGCTAAGACCCACGGCGACGCCTCGCCTGGTGCCCTCGGGCCTCCCCGCCCTATCGCCTTTCACGCCACCTTCCTCCCGCTCTGCTCGGCGATCGCGAGCAGGGCGTCGGAGACGAGTTCGGTCTCGCCGCCCAAGGTGGTGCTCTTGAGCCGGCGGTCGGTCTTCAGCAGCACGGCCAGCGCGCGCTCCAGTTCCTGCGCCGTCCAGCGGCGGGCGTCGCGGGTCCAGCGCTCGGCCTCCGCGTTCCACTGGCGCAGCCCCATGGGGCGCGCCGACTGGAAGGCGCGGTACAACGAAGCGGATGTCGCCGAAGGGGAGGACCCCGAGTCGAGCAGGGAGCGCGCCAGCGCCAGGGCGGTGAAGGCAGTGCCTAACGACGCGATCAGGCGCACGCCGCTGGTGCCTGGGGTTTCCATCAGGTGCGGCACCATCTCCAGCGCGCGCGGCAGTTCGCGGGAGGTAACCGCGTCCACGAAATCGTGCACCGTCTCACCGCGGTGCACGCCGGCCAACTCGGACACGTCGGCCACGGTAGCCGCCCTGCCCCGCACCGCGGAAGCCAGTTTGGCCAACTCGGCGGCCAGCTGAGCGAGGTCGCCGCCTACCACCGCCCGCAGGTGATCGGCCGCCTCGGGCTCGATCTCGAGGCCTTCCTTGCCGGCGCGGTGCCGGATCCAGCGCATCACGCGGTCGGGCGAGAGCGGATCGAAGCAAACCGACGAGGCGAGGCGCACTAGTTCGGGATCGCTCTTGGTCTGCCCCGACTGCACCAGCACCAGCAGGGTCCCAGGCGCGGGCTTCGTCAGCCAGGCGACGATCGCCGAGCGCAGGGCCTGGATCCGAGTGCGCTTCTGGTCCAGCACTTCCACTTCGGTCACGACCACCGCCCGCCGCTCTGCCATCATGGGCGGTGTGAGCGCAAGAGACGAGAATTCCTCGGCTGTCAGGTCCGCAGCGCGGCGGCGGTCGAGGTTGAAGTCACGGGTCGAGGGGTCCAGGGCCGCTGCCAGCAGGTCGCCGACGGCGTCATCCTTGAGCAGGTCCTCGTCGCCGTAAAAGTAGTACGCGGGAAGGACTTCGCCCTTCTTCAGCTGCCTTAGGAACTCGTCGAACTGGAGGGCAGGCATTGGGCGAAACCTAGCCCGAAAGGCCCCCTCGGAAAAGCGTTTGCCGGTGCGTTCAGCGTCCGGCGGCGAGCTGGAAGGCGGCCGTAGTGGCGACCGCCGGCATTACGCGGAACGGGTCGGTTTCGGCCAGGGTGTCGGAGGCGTGGAGCGGCTGGGCAATCGGTATCGGGGACGTGGGGCTGTAACGACGGATTGGCGGAATCGGCCGGCTGTCTGCCTGTTCGTCGCTCCAGCCGGCCGACTCGATCCCCACGAAGGCGGCCGCGACCACCACCAGCAGCATCACCCCGGCCAGTACCGCGAAGCTCCCCAGTGCGGGTGCCGGCCGGCTGCGCGCCACCTCGCGGCGCAACCGCTCCTGGAGTTGTTCGGCGAAGTGTCTCGAGCACTCGAGCGGGGGGCTGTTCCTGAGTGCGCCCACCCCGCGACGCCAGGCGGCGTCGAACTTCCGGCACGCGCCACACTCGGCCAGATGGAGCGCGCACGCGACCTCATCCGCTTCGTACAGCAGACCGTCACAATAGTCGGAGTAGCACTCCCGAAACTGCCTACAGTCCATTCACTCACCAGGATACGAACGGGGAATGGTACCACGACAGGGGCTGGGAGTTCCAGACGGCAAAGGTGGTAAGCCGGTAGGGCGGTAAGATGCCGGGTGCCCGGCCCACCACCGCCTACCGCCTACTCGAGTTGCGGTGCAATGATCGCTGCGAAGTTGTTGCGCGCCCGGTTCAGCCGGCTCTTCACGGTCCCGAGGTTGCATCCCGTGATCTCGGCGATTTCCTCGTAGCTCTTGCCCTCCAGCTCGCGCAGCACGAACACCTCGCGGTGGTGTTCGGGGAGCTGGTTGGTGGCCCACTCGACCAGCTCGCGCAGGTGGCGCTTGCGGTACATGTCGTCGGGGCGCGCGCTGGAGTCCTCGAACTGCAGCGGGCGATGGTCCGCCTCCCACTGCTTGCGGATGGCCTGGAACAGCACCAGCGGATTGCGGTTGCGGTTGCGCAGCTCGTTCTTCGCCAGGTTCGAGGCGATGGTGTAAATCCAGGTCGAGAACTTCCGGGCCTGGTCAAAGCGGTGCAGGTGGCGGTACACGCGCACGAAGGCCTCCTGCACCAGGTCCTCGGCCCGCTCCCGGTCCCCGATGGTCCGGTAGATGAAGTTGAGCAGCCGGGTCTGATAGCGGAGCACCAGCTCGGCGAAGGCGCGCGGGTCACCCTCGAGGTGGCGCTGGACGACTTCGTTGTCGCCCAGGCCCTCGAACGGGCTCGCCGCCACCTTCATCCGGGCAGCGTGGGGCTTCTGCCGTGTCGCAGTACCTGTCAGCATGTCACTCATTTGAACGGCCGGTGTCGGTCAACCAGTTCCAGCGCACGAATCGTACCGCCGCGCGGTGTGCGCTCGCCTAGCGCCTGTAACAGCATACGCGCCAACGAGTTGCTGTGCTGTGCCGCGGGGCGTGCGCACCGGCTTGGCTGAGCCGAATTGTCTCTCCGGGATTACAGGCCTGCCCGGAAGCCGGCGTAGAAGAGGACGGCGCAAATGCTCTTGGCGTCACGCAGCTCGCCGTCCCGGATCATGCCCAGGGCGCGGCTCAGCTGGTGGGGGTGGACCTCCAGGAACTCGTCGGCCTGGCGCGCATGATCCTCGATCTTGAGCTCGTGGGCGGAGAACAGGTGGATCCGCTCGTCGGTGAAGCCAGGGGTGGTGTAGATGGTGGTCAGGAAGTCGAAGCGCTGGGCCAGCGCGCCGGTTTCCTCGCTCAGCTCGCGGCGGGCGCAGGCTTCCGGCGCTTCGCCGGGTTCGAGGGTGCCGGCGGGGACCTCCCAGATGGGGCCGCCGGCTGCATAACGGTACTGGCGGATGAGCAGGATGACCGGGTCGTCGCCTTCGGAGAGCACCGGAACCACGGCCGCCGCTCCCGGATGGCGCACCATCTCGAGTTCTCCCTGGCTGCCGTCCGGGAAGCGAACGGTATCGACGTCAACGTTGATGATGCGGCCGCTGAACTCGCGGCGCGAGGAGATGGTGGGAGGCGAGTCGGTCACGGTACGGGTCGGCCCCAGAAGTCGCGCAGCACTATTGGGCCCTCGCCGACGGCGCGCAGGCCGGCCTCGATCTGCTGCCGGTCGCCCACCACGGTGATGACGAGGTTGTCCACGTCAATGTAGGAGCGCGCCACTCGCCTGACGTCTTCGGCGCTGACGGCGGTGATCCGGTCCAGGTAAGTCTGGTACCAGTCGAGCGGCAAATCGTTGATGACCAGGTCGAGGAACTGCTGCGCGGTCCCGGCCGTGGTCTCGAACTCCGAGGGGAAGCCCAGCACCAGGTATTGCTTGGCCTTGTCGAGTTCGTCGGCTGGCACCAGTTCGTCGCGGATGCGTCGCAGCTCGCGCATGAACTCGACCAAGGCGCTGTCGCTCTTGGCCGTGACGACGGAGGCGGTGGCCTGGAACGGTCCGGCGAGCCGGCGCATCGCGAACAGGGAACCGGCGCCGTAGGTGTAGCCGTGGGTCTCACGCAGGTTCTGGTTGAGTCGCGAGGTGAACGAGCCGCCCAGGATGGTGTTCATGACCTGGATGGCGTAGTAGTCCGGCGTGGAGCGCGGCACCCCGACGTTGCCGAGGCGGAAGACACTCTGAGCCGCGCCCGGTTTGTCCACCAGGTAGAGCGTGCGGTTGCCGTGGCGGGGCGGCGTGGCGACGGGCGGCGGCGAGATCTCGCCCCGTTCCCAGGGTCCGAATCGCTGGCCGATGAGGCGGCGCGCCTCTTCCATGGTGATGTCGCCGACGATCAGCAGCCGCGCGTTGTTGGGCCGGTAATAGGACCGGTAGAACCGTTCGACCCGGTCCCGCGAGAGCGCGGCCACGGCCTCCTCGGTGCCCTGGAGCGGGCGGCCGTAGGGATGCTCGGTGCCGAACACGATGGCGCCGAAGACGATGGGTGACTGCTGGGTTGGCTGATCGCGCAGCTGGAGTAGCGCGGCGCGGCGCAGCTCGCGCTGGCGGGAGATCTCGCTGTCGGGGAAAGTGGGCCGCAGCACCACGTCGGCCATCAGGTCGAGTGCGGCCGGCAGCTGGCGCCGCGGCACGTGCAGCGACACCTGGGCGAATTCGTAGCTGGCGCTGGTGGAGAATTGGGCGCCGAGGAACGCCACCTCCTCGGCGATGGCGAGCGCCGAGCGGGTACCGGCGCCTTCGTCCAGCATTCCGGCGGTGAAGGTGGCGAGGCCGGGCAGCTCGCGCGGGTCGTGCACGGAGCCGGCCCGCACTATCAGGTTGATGTCCACCACCGGCACGTCGTGCTGCTCGACGACGATCAGTTCCAGTCCGTTAGGCAGCCGCGCAGTGGCGGCGGTCGGGATCCTGAACCGCGGCGCCGGGCCGAGCTGCGGCGGCCGGGTGCGGTCCACCTGTTGTGCTTCCATGGTGCCGGTTGCTCCCATGAGTGCCAGAAGGGATAGCAGGCAGTGGGACAGTGGGACGGTGGGACGGTGCGTCATCAATTCCTCCGTGCCCCGGTGTCCCAGTGCCACGGTAGCTCCGCGCCTCGGTGCCTCGGTGTTTCTCACTGTCCTGCCCCTTCGGCCGCCAGGCCGCGCTGTCCCTGCGGAACCACGCTCAGCACCACGCGGTTGGCGCGGGCCAGGTACTCGCGCGCCACCCGCTGCACGTCGGCGGGCGTGACGCGCCGGTAGCGTTCCAGGTCCCGTTCGAAGGAGTCGGGCTCGCCCAGGAAGTAGTAGTAGTAGTTCAGCTGGTCGGCCTTGCCGCCGACCCGCTCCATCTGCGAGAGAAACTGGGCCTCGGTCTGGTTCTGGATGCGCTGCACTTCGCGGGCAGTGGGGCCCTCCTCGGCGATGCGGCGGATTTCCTCGTCCACCACCCGCTGCAGTTCGTTCAGGTTGTGCCCGGGGCGCGCCGTGGTGAACAGGCGGAAGCTGCCGTCGAGGCGCCCGGCGTCGTGGTAGGCCACGACCTGGGTGGCGATCTGGAGCTCGTACACCAAGCGGCGGTACAGGCGCGAGGAACGGTCGCCGCCCAGGATGCCGGCCAGCACCTGGAGCGCCGCGTCGTCGTCGTGGAAGGCCCGCACCGTGTGCCACGCGTTGTAGAGGCGCGGCAGCTGCACGCGGTCCTCGAGCACGTGGTTGACGGGACGCTCCAGGGTGAACGGGCGCACCACCGGGCGGGTGACTTCCGGCCCGCGGGGGATGTCGCCGAACCAGCGCTCGACGGCGCGGCGCGCGTCGGCCGCCCGGACGGCGCCGGCGATCACCATGACTGCGTTGTTAGGCACGTACCAGGTGCGGAAGAACTCCCGCACGTCCTCGATGGTCGCCGCCTGGAGGTCCTGCATGTAGCCGATCACCGGCCAGCTGTAGGGATGCCCTTGCGGGAACAGCCGCTGCAGGATGTTCTCCTCTGCCAGGCCGTAGGGAACGTTGTCCACCCGCTGGCGCCGCTCGTTCTGCACCACGCCGCGCTGAATGTCCACCTTCTCGGGCGTGATCTCGGGCAGCAGCCAGCCCATCCGGTCAGCGTCTAGCCACAGCATGAGCGGCAGGGCGTTGACCGGCCCTTCCTCGTAGTAGTTGGTGCGGTCTTCGGTGGTCGAGCCGTTGTTGTTGGCGCCTGCGGCCTCGAGCAGCCGGTCGAAATCACCGGTGGGCACGTGCTGCGAGCCCATGAACATGATGTGCTCGAACAGGTGGGCGAAGCCGGTGCGGCCGGGCCGCTCGTCGCCGGAACCGACGTGGTACCAGGTGTTCACGGTGACCACCGGAACCGAATGGTCCTCGTGCACGATCACGCGCAGGCCGTTGGCAAGCGTAAACATCTCGTAAGGCACGCGCAGCGCCTGGGCCTTCAGCTCGATGGTGCCGCCGGTGGCTATGGCCATCAGTAGTGCTCCTCTTAACAGCAGCCCGCACGCCCCACTTCCCGTCTTCGCGCCTTCGCGTCTAAGTGTCTTATCGTCTTCGCGTCCTAGCGTCTTCGCACCGTTGCGCCTTAGCGCCTTGGCGCCTTCGCATTCGCGCCTATCGGTCATTCCGACCTCGTTGTGATGTATGCAACCGGCGTTTTCAGCGACTCGATCAACAGGTATCCCAGCTCCCTGCGGCGGCTGCGCCGGATGGGGCTAGCGGGCGCCGGCGAGGTGAGTGGTTCCAGTCCGAATCTCCGGGCCAGCAGCGCGAGCCGCTGGAGGTGGAAGCCGTCGCTCACCAGGATCACCCGTCTCATGCCGCGCGCCTTGAGCCGCCGCGACACAGCGCGCAGCGAGCTTTCCGAGCGCCTGCCGGTGGGCTCGATCAACAGCGCTGAATCCGGCACCTGGCCAAACCGCTTCAGCCAGGCGGCGCCGGCTTCAGCCTCGCTGAGCGAGTCGCCGGTTCCGATGCCGCCGGTGACCACCAGCAGTGGGGCGAGCCCACGGCGCCACAGCGCGGCCGCATGTTCAAGGCGCGCGCGATAGACGGGCGAGGGCGTGCCGTTGTACTGCGCCGCGCCCAGCACGACGATGGCCCGGGCCGGCGCAGCTCGGTCCTGGCGCGAGGCCGCGACCACGCTCGCGAAGCTGGCTGCCCACAGGGCCACCGGGACCGCCAGCGTCACGGACCATGCTGCTACTGCCGGACGGCGCACTACCGAAAGCTAGCGAGGCGACCGGCATCAGAAAGTGTTCTCCAGCCGGGGGTTCACCACGTTGTTGTAGATGGAGCCGAACGTGTAGGTAAAACCGAAGCCGCCGAAGTAGGAGTAACCGGTGGCCAGCTGCCGCTGCCGGGCCACGATCTGCTCTGGCGTGAGGCCGCCCGCCGGGAGGAACAGCTGGTCGCGGATGATCGAGTAGCCTCCGAACCAGTTGAACGTCAGCCCGCGCACTAGCCTGAGGTTCATGTTGCCGGTCAGGTTAAGCCTCAGTTTGCTGCGATCGTGCAGGTACTGTGAGAACCCCGCGCGGATCCGCGCCGAGCCCCACGGCTGACGGGCCGAGAAGGTGGCGTCGAGTCCGTGTTGGGGGCGAGTTTCCTCGAGCCTTCCGTAGATGGTGGAGTCGACATAACGGTTCCGCTCGACGCCCAGCCAGTAGCCGAACGTGAGCGCCCGGCGCGTCCAGTCGCGATAGGGAAAGACATCGTACTCGATTGCCGCGTGCGAGCGCAGGCGTAGGTCCAGGTTCGAGAACGACGAGTGGCGGCTCAGAAGCCGTGCGCCTACCGACCAGCGGCCCCCGATCGAACGGATCGCTACAGTCTCCACTTCCCACGAGTCGCGCCGCGACTTGAAGGTCGTCGTGTCGTCTATCTCATAGGTGGCCCGGCTCTCGTCGGCGTCGACTCCGAGGGCCAGCTTCCACAGTTCAGTGACCCGCCGCGCGCTGAACGAGCCGTAGATAGAACTGAAAGCCTGGCTGCGCTCGCCCTCAAGATTGGCGTACAGGTTGCCTTCGAACACCCAGCTCCGCCACCGATCCCGGGGCCGCTGCGCTTGGCCCGGACCGGTTCGCGCCGCGCCCGGTGGCGAGAAGCGAATTTCCATGTGTCTGGCCAGCGGCGTCTCGGCCACAAAGCGGACCAAGCCGAACCGCAGCACCCGCGCGGTGCCGCCTCTGATTTCGTCTTCCGTGTCAGCCGGACCGGCAGTATGACGCAGCGTATCGACGCGCCCCGCGAACCGGCCCTGCCCGATGAAGGTGAACGTCAGAAGGTTGCCGCCGGCTCCGGTCTGCTGCGTCGTGACCAGGACGAAGACATCCGCAACCGTCCGCTCGCGAACGTAGTTGACGAACGTGATCTCGGTCCTCAGGTAGTCGAGGTCGCAGATCCACGGCTGGCAGTCGAGGAAGATGCGCAGCGCCTCGCCGCGGCTCGTGTCCTGACTGGGCTGCTGAAAGGCAGCGAGGGAAGCTGCGAGCGCAAGCGCTGCTGGGTTCACCGAAACGGCCTCCGGGAGCGAGGTTTACCAACGGCTAGGATGGTAACGGCTCCCGGAAGGTTGCGTCAGTAGCTCGTCAGGCTCACAGGCTGAGCCAGTAGTTCAGCTTGACCAGGAACACGTTCTCACCCTCGGAGCGCCGCAGGTTCCGCCACGAGCGGCTGAGGTCGAAGTTGCCCTCCCCGCTGAAGCTTTCGCGGCCCTGCTGCCACACCAGGAACAGCGTGGAGCCGGGGCGGTACTCCCACCGCAGCACCACGTTGGATCGCAGCGACACGTAGCCGAAGTTGGGGTTGCCGAGCGAAGTCTCGAAGTTGGAGTCGGCGTCAAGGTCGAGCCTCACGTTGCCGGCGCCGTCAACCTGCACCTGCGAAGCTGGGATGGGCCGCATCCGGTCGGCGTAGGTGGCCCCGCGCGGATCGGCCACGCGGCGATAGCCTAGATAGCGGCCCGCGGAGTAGAACGGCTGCGCGTAGACCTGGAGCGTGAGCGTCGGGCTGAAGGTGAAGTTGGCCCGGAACCCCGCGCCGACCGTGCGTTGCACCAGGTCACCGAAGACGTACTCGTCGCGTCCGCCAACGGTGGTGGTGGTGACGTACTGCCAATCGTCGTTGTTCAGGTCGAGGCTCGGGTTCACCGAGAGGTCCACGCTGCCTGAGGGCCGGTAGCCGATCCACATGAACAGGCCGCCGCCCCACGAGTCGTTCTCGTCCTGGGCGAAGAACCAGCCCCCGGTCTCGAACCGCAACCGCTTGCGGCTGTCGCTGTAGAGGCCGCCCCAGCCGTTGATGTTGCCCGGCCGGAGCAGCGCCGGGCCGCCGCGCAGCTCGCTGGTGGTCATTCCGCTGAGACCGCGGTTGATACCGGCCCAGCCTCCCCAGTAGTTCCGGTACTGCCAGTTGGCGTTGATGTTGCCGCCGGTGAACAGCCGTTCACCGCCATAGTTCCAGGCGGACCACTGGTTGAAGTTGATGCCGAACCGCCGGAACAACCCCCGCTCCGGGAACCACCGGCCGCCCACCCAGGCGTACTGCTGGAAATAGTCGGCGGTGCGCTGGTAGCCCATGTCGTTGACCTCGAAGCCGGGCGAGCGGGTGTCGTAGCCCGTCGACCAGCGCCAGGTGCCGTTCTCCTTGCCTATCGAGAACTGCGAGGCGAACCCGGATAGCGCGGTGCGGGTCGAGTCGAGCACCGTGTGGTCGTTGTCCGGTCGCTGGTAGTAACGCGCGGGCGAGCGCTGGGTGGCGGTGATTGCGGCAGTGGAGCCGCGCACGTTGCTGCCCACCACCCAGCCGCGGACGCGATAGGCATCGCGGCCGAAACGATGGTTGAAGTCCAGCCCAACGGTGTAGGCGCTGGAGCGCATCCAGTCGAGGTTCGCAGGCAGGTCGCGGTGCATCGCCGTGGTGAACAAACCCACCAGGGTGCGCCCCTCGCGGAAGTCGCGCGCCAGCCTGCCGACGAAGTAGCTGGTGCGCGGCTCCACCACGTCGAAGTGCACGGCGCCCACGGAATCCCGCACCTCGGCACGCTCCTGCTGGGTGAAGGCGCTTAGCAGGCCGATGGTCCAGCCGCTGGGGGTTCGCCCCGACAGCTTGGCTGCGCCCAGGATCGTGGTCTGGTCCACCCGCTCGGCGTAGCCGCCCCGCGGGTCGGCTCCTCCCTGGGGCCTGCGGCCGACGCGCCGCGAGTAGAACAACTGCTCATTGGCCTGGTCGCCATCGCCGAGCAGGATCGGGAAGCTGAACACGTTGACGCCCTCGGTAAAGAACGGGCGTCGCTCCGGATAGAAAGTCTCGAAGGCGGAGAGATTCACCACCGCCGGGTCGGCTTCCACCTGCCCGAAGTCGGGATTCAGCGTGACGTCGAGCGTGAGGTTGGATGTGAGGCCGTACTTGATGTCAGCGCCAACTCTGGCGCTGCCTTCGCGGCCGTCCTGAAACGGGTTTCCCGATTCCGCCGGTCCGCGGCTGACCCGCGCGACACTGTAAGGCAGGACCTGGAGCCGGCGCGGCGGCTGCAGTCCCTCGAGCCCGTCGAGGTCGCCGAACAGCGACACGAACCCCGAAGCGCGCCGCGGGATCATCCGCCACATCGCCACCTCGGCGCGGCGCACGATGTGGCGTGACACGTTGAATCCGAACTGGTGCCGGTCGGCCGGCGCAAATCGCAGCTGGCTGAATGGAATGCGAAACTCCGCCACCCAACCCTCCGCGTTGCGCTCCACCGCGACGTCCCACACCGCGTCCCACGAGTCGTCCCGCTCGGTGTCGTTGAACAGGTACACGTCGCGCTTTACGCCCGCCGCGTTGACGGAGAACTGGAAAGCGGTGCGGCGGTCGTGGTAGGAGTCCACATACACGCTGATCCAGTCGCCGGGCGACTCGTCGTCCCGGCGCGTCAGCTGCGCCCGGATGGCCCCGGGCTCCGTATCGAAGGCCGTCACCCCAACGAACAGCGCGTCGTCGGTGTACACCACCCGCACCTCGGTGCGCTGCGAAGCCGGCTGTCCCTCGTCCGGTTCGCGCTGCACGAAGTCGCTCATTACTGGCGCGGTGCGCCAGATCGCCTCGTCGAGCCGGCCGTCAATCCGGGGCGCCGGCATCGCAGCCGTGACCCTGAGAGCGGTGGCGGTGGCTACCGACGCTGCGGCGGACTCTCGCGTCACGACGTTCGGGACGAGCGCTGGGCGCTGGGCGGCGGCCGCTGCCGGAAGCAGCACGGCTGTCGCGACGACGGCAATTGCTAGACGCATCTGGTAACTCCCGGTCACACGGAAACGAACCGCTCAGGCTCCACGACTACGACAGCCGTAGTCGGAGGGTTTCAGATGTGGGACAGACAGTCGGGCGAGAGGGTTGGATGTTACAGTAAGAACAGATGGCACAGAGGGCACAGGGGACACAGGCCCCGGGTTCCAGTTACGCTATTTCTTGCTGCTCACCTCTCTGCGGGATGTGAACCTCTGGGATGCCAAGGTCCTTCAGTAGTTGGGCCATTGGCTGTAGGCCTGCTTCGCCGTGGACGCAGAAGGCGCGGGCTGGTTTGGCGCCCAGGCCCTTGACCCATGTGGTGAGGTCGTTGCGGTCGCCGTGGGCCGAGTAGCCGGCGATCTGGCGCACCTCGGCGCGGACCGGGAGTTCTTCGCCAAAGATCCTCACCTGGCGCGCGCCAGCGCGCAGCCGCTCGCCCAGCGTGTGGCTGGCCTGCCAGCCCACGATCAGAACCATATTGCGATGGTCGCCCAGGCCGTTCCTTAGGTGATGCAGGATGCGGCCCGACTCGGCCATGCCCGAGGCCGCAATGATGATGGCGGGGCCGCGGATGGTGTTGAGTTGCTTCGATTCATCCACCTTCCGCACATAACGCACCAACCGGAACCGGAACACCTCGCTGACGGCCTCGATGAGCTGTTCGGCGTGGTCGAACGCCTCGGGGTGCAACCGGAAGATGTCGGTTGCGTCCACCGCCAGCGGCGAGTCCACGTAGATCGGGATCTCGGGGATCTTCCCAGCCAGCAGCAGTCCGTGCAGCTCGTAGAGGACTTCCTGGGTGCGGCCGACGGCGAAGGCCGGAATGAAGATCTTGCCGCCGCGCCGCGCGACCTTCGTCACGGTCTCGGCCAGCTGGCCCTGCGCCTCCTCTACCGACTCGTGCACGCGGCCCGCGTAGGTGCTCTCGATGATGAGCGCATCCAGGTCCGGGACCTCAGGGGGCCTAGGGTCGCGAATGATGGGCAGGCCGGAGCGACCGATGTCTCCGGAGAAGACGATGCGGCGCGTCCGGCCGCCGAGATCCAGCTCTAGCAGGACCGATGCCGAGCCCAGGATGTGGCCAGCGTCGGTGAAGGTGAGCCTAACGCCGCTAAGGATCTCATGTCTTCGACCGTAGGGAATTGCCACCATGTGCGAAGCCACTTGTCGCGCCTCGCTCATCGTGTACAGCGGCTCAACGCCGTGGTGGCCGCGCTTCTTCAGGAACGCTGCGTCCGATTCCTGGATATGGCCGGAGTCGGGCAGCATGATAGCGCTGAGGTCGCGGGTGGCTGGTGTGCAGTAGATCGGACCGTCGTAGCCGCGCTTCACGATCAGCGGCAGGCGCCCGGCGTGGTCGATGTGGGCGTGGCTCAGCACCACGGCATCGAGCCGCGCACAGTCCACCGAGAACTCTTCGTTTTTGCGGCGGCTCTCCTCGCGGCGGCCCTGGAATAGGCCGCAGTCGAGCAGGATGCGGTAGGGCCCGGCCTCGACCAGGTGCATCGAGCCGGTGACCTCGCCCGCCGCACCGAGGAACGAGATCCGCGGCCTGCCGGCTTTCTGCTTCGCGGTGCCGGTCTTACCGGGTGCCAAACAGCCGGTCTCCGGCGTCCCCTAGTCCGGGAAGTATGTAGCCGTGCTGGTTCAGCTGGCGGTCGAGCGCGGCGGCGAACACCGGGACGTCCGGATGCGCGTCGAGCATTACCTGCACGCCCTCCGGCGCGGCTACGATGCACAGCAGCTTGATCTGCTTTGCCCCGGCGTCCTTGAGACGCCTGCAGGCGGCCGCCGCCGATCCGCCGGTTGCGAGCATCGGGTCGAGCACGAAGAAGGCCCGCTGCTCCCGCGCAGCGGGCGCCTTGAAGTAGTAATCCACGGGCTTCAGGGTGTCGTGGTCGCGGAACAGGCCGATGTGTCCGACTCGGGCCGAGGGGATGAGCCGCAGAATTCCCTCAACCATGCCGAGTCCGGCGCGCAGCACCGGCACCAGCGCCAGTTTCTTCCCTGAAACGCGCTCGCCGCTCATGCGTTCCAGCGGGGTTTCGAGGTCCACGGTTTCCGTGGGCAAGTCTTTGGTGACCTCATAGGCCATCAACATCGCGATCTCGCTGACCAAGTCCCGGAAGTCCTTGGTCGGGGTCCGCTTGTCGCGCAGCAGGTGGAGCTTGTGGCGGATCAGCGGGTGGTCCAGCACAGTGAGGTTGGGGTAGGTGGCCATGGCGCCGCAAAGCTACCCTGTCGCTCGCGGCGCCCGCCACTGCGCGGGCCGGGCCTAGGCGGGCGCGGGTAGCGGCGCTGGGTCGCGTTCCAGGGTGGCGCCGGATGCAAGTATCGGACGCAGGAGCAGGAAGTGAGAGCGCGGAGTCGCCGAGAGTCGGTTCTGTGGGACAGATGCTGGAGTGCGGGCTTCGTGCGTGGGGCAGGGGGTAGCGAGCAGGGGGGCAGCCCGCCTGCCATCGGCGCGCGATGCAGCGTTATATTCCGGCCCCTCTGGACCTCAGGGGTCCGGTCCGGCCAGGTAGCTCAGTTGGTAGAGCAGCGGACTGAAAATCCGCGTGTCGGCGGTTCGATTCCGTCCCTGGCCATGAGAAAGACATGGAGCAAGGAACAGGGTGGCCGTCTGCGGTCAGCGCCGGTGGAGCGTTGGGCCGCGGCAACTAGACCTGCCAGCGCCTCCTCGTCGTAAAACCCATCCGCTTGCACTCACCGCTAGCAATCACCGCATAGCAATCGCGGCAACAACCCGCTGCGCATTTTCGATGTCCGTGCCCGTGCATGCTTCGCGATGTCGTGGTGGCGGAGCGGAATCAGGCCGGCGGCAACTGTGATGCGGGTAGCACCCGCGACCGTGGCCACGCGGTCTGCGACCTGGCTGCGAGGGTCTCGGGCATCGCGATCGCCACCTGGGCGCCCGAGGCAACAG
>DATMBH010000166.1:0-2719 GCA_035559335.1 Gemmatimonadales bacterium | reverse complement strand
CCCGCCGACACCACCACGGGCCGGTCCAGCGACACCGCGAAGGGGGCTACGGCGCGCCCGGCTCCGGCAGTGCGGCGTGGCGTCCAGCGCCAGCCTTCGAGCGAGCCCGTCAGGCCGGCAGCGACGGCGTCCCGGCGGGATACCGCCGCACGGGCCGCGCCGAGTACGCCGCCGGTGGCACAGCCGGCAACACCGGCAGCCCAGCCGGCCGCGCCGAGCGCCGGCGAGCCCACCCGAAGCGCTGGCAGGCAGGGTTACATCTCGGTGAGCGTGACGCCGTTTGCGAACATCTCGATCGCCGGCCCGGTGTCGCGAAGCCGCGCCGAGTCGCGAGTGTTCGCCGACTCGCTGCCCCCGGGTCGTTACACGGTCAGGTTCGAGCGCAGCGGCTACCGCAGCGAAACCCGAGCTGTCACCATCAGGGCGGGCGTGGCGACTCCGGTAGCGGTCACGCTGCAGCCGGTGGGCCAACCGTGACGATCAGGCGCGCGGCCGGAGCCGGCGCCGCAATCTGCATCGCCCTCGTCTTAGCTTCGCGTAGCGCCACAGCTCAGCTGCGGGACAGCCTCATTGCCGGCCGGCGTGCCTATCTGCAGGCGGACTTCACCGCCGCGGCCCGACTGCTTCCCCGCGGGCTACTGGACCAGCGCCGGGATTCGGTGTGGGTAGGCGCTGTGCACGAGCTGACCGACGTGCTGCTGGAACAGCAGCGTGATAGCCTGGCGGCGCTGTGGGCGCGGTGGGCCTTGCGCCTGGTGCCTGCGCTTCGAATCGACTCGGGAGTGTTCCCGCCGCGGGTCTCGCGCACCCTCCTCGCCGCGCGAGCGAGCGTGGGACAGGCCGCGGCCGACACCGCGACCGCCCCAACCACGTGGGAGCCAGCCGCCACGCCAGAGGGCCGTGGCCTGCTGCGGGTTGCCCGCGCTCCTGGCTCAGTGTTTCTGATTATCGAGGACGTGGGCACGGTGCTGCCAGGCGAGTCGCGCACCCTCGCGGCTGGGAGCTACACCATCACGCTCGCGGGGGACGGGGGTGAGCGGGTGAGGTTCACGCGCGAGGTGCTCCCCGGAACGGCAACCGTGGTTACCCCGGCTCGGAGTCGGGCTGCGAGCGCCGAGGCGGCCCGCGCCGGCCCGAGCGCGGTGCGCGGCCCAACGGTGGCGGCATTCGCCGGCACCAGTTGCGTGCTGGTCCGGCAGCGCCCGGTGTGCTGGGGGGACAACCGCACCGGCCAGTTAGGCGCCGGCTTCGCCGACAGCGCGGTGCGCGGTCCGGTGTGGGTGGCCGCGGATTCCGCGTTTCATGCGGTGGCAGTCGGGCAGTCGCACGCCTGCGGGCTCACGGCGAGCGGCCGCGCTTTCTGCTGGGGCGCTGGCGCCAGCGGACAGCTCGGCCACGGACAGAATGCAGCCAGCTCGATTCCGGTACCGGTCGCCGGAACGCAGACCTACGTGTCGCTGGTCGCCGCCGCGGCTCACACTTGCGCGCTCACGGCCGCCGGCGCGGTCTACTGCTGGGGTTCGAATCGCGACGGCGAGCTGGGCAACCGCACCAACACGCCGAGCCCGGTCCCGGTCGCCGTCTCGCTGCCGCAAGGCCTGACCTTCCAGCAGCTGAGCGCCGGCCAGTCCCACACCTGTGGGCTCACGGCCGCGGGCGCCGCCTGGTGCTGGGGCGCGAACGCCAGCGGCCAGCTGGGCACCGGCAATACTAACTCGGCCAACGCGCCATCTCAGGTCCAGGGATCGCTGTCGTTCCGGTCCATCGCGGCGGGATCCGCTCATACCTGCGGCATCGCCGCCACCGGCGCCGCATGGTGTTGGGGAGCCAACACGGCCGGCCAGCTGGGAACGGGCGCACCGGGTCCGATGGTTGCGCGCCCGCAAGCGGTGAGCGGCGGCCTGACGAACTTCACCGCCGTTGCCTCTGGAGACCACCACAGCTGCGCAATAACCTCCGATGGCGGCGCCTACTGCTGGGGCATGGGACGGTCCGGCCAGCTCGGCAACGGCCAGAGCGCCGACAGCCCACGGCCCGTGCTGGTGGTGGGCGGCCACAACTTCCGGGCCCTGAACCTTGGCGCTTCTCATTCGTGCGGCCTGACCGCCGACGGTGTTGTTTGGTGCTGGGGCGAGAACAGCCTGGGACAGACCGGAGCGCTGGGCCCCGCCAATAGGCCAGTGCCGCTCGTCATGCGCCCGGCGCCCCGCAGCGCGGGTCCAACCGCGCCGCGCACTGCGCGCGACGATTTCAATGACGGCAACCTAACGGCCGATCCCTCGTGGCAGCTCGATCAGGCTATTGGCGCCCAGGTCGCGGTGGACCGGGGAGAGCTGGTGGTCGCTCGCCGCGGGAGCCGGGGCGTCCTCGGCGCTGCGGGCGTATCAATCCCGGTTCGGATCCCGGTGGACCGGAGCACGGCAATCCAGTTCGACGTGCGAGCCGACAGCGCATCCCATGACTGCGGCCTCAACTGCCTGGCCTGGCCTGCTGTGGTCCGCCTGAGAATACGGGGCACCGACCTGTCAGAGACCGAGTTGTGGCTCGCCTATGGCGTAGGCGAGGGACGAAGCGACACGTTGCGCCGAGTCGTGGTGATCGCGAGGCCCGGACTCGCTCCCGGCGAGTGGCTGCGGGACCAGCGATTCACGATCCAGGACCACGTGCCGCGCGCCGATACGATTCTGGAGGTGAGCCTCGGCGGGATCGGGGCTGATTT
>DATMBH010000165.1:0-4705 GCA_035559335.1 Gemmatimonadales bacterium | reverse complement strand
GTCTGCGCGCCGCCTCCAACATCCGCGCGGTGTCACCCGCCGCGAGATACACGTTCGTTAGGTTAAAATGCGCGTCTCGGTACCAGGGGTTCTTCGCCAGTCCCGCCAGCAGCGCCCGGGCCGCCCGGGCGTAGGCGCTGTCGCGGAACAGGCCGGTGCCGATTTCGAACAGCTCGAACGAGGTGAGCTGCTCGTGGTTCGCGACCAGGCTGTCCATCAAGGCCGTGGCCTCGGCGGTGCGGTTCTGGCGCCGCAGCACGCCCGCGAGCGCGACCCTGGCATTGGTGTCCCTCGGCCTGATGGTTAGCAGAAAACGATAGGCGGACTCCGCCGCGGCAAACCGACCGGCGCGCTCGTACACGCGGCCCGCGTTGAAGCTCGCGTTGGCACGCATTTCCTCCTGCTGCGGGTCGGTGATCAGCCTGGCGGCAAGCGAATAGTACGCGGCCGCCGAGTCGTACTGGTCACGGCGCAGGTAGGTGCTGGCGATGTTCATGTACCCGATGCCAGAGGTGGGACTGATGAGCACTCCGGCCTTGAGCAGCGTGAGGGCGGAATCCCAGTTCTCGGACCGCATCTGCTCCACACCCGCGTTGAGGAGCGGCACCGCGAGGTTGAAGCGCAGCCTGGCTATCTCTCTCAGGCACTCCTGGTCCGACGCTGCAGCGGTGGCCGCCCGAGTGAACGCCGAATCGGCCCCGCGCAGGTCGCCCTGCAGCCCGTACAGCCTGCCATACAGATACCACAGCGTGAGCTGATCGATGTTGCCGCCGGCCTGCACCGCCTCACCGAGGACGCGCAGCCCGCTCGCGATGTTCCGCTGCCGGTCGGGCGGGTGCTGGGCGCGCTCGGCCTGCGCCAGGTACTGTTGGCCTCCATTGAGGCGGAAGTTGCTGCGATAGCGCAACGAAGTTCCGCACGTCATTTCCCGGTTTTGAGCGAGCAGCGGGCTATGCACTGCGCCAAGCGCGATGGCGCCCAGCGCTAGCGATCTCACCATCAATCTCACGTGCACTCCTGGCTTTGGTTTGCGGTCGGTCCAGCTGAAGGGCGGGATCCGAAGTCAAGCAAAGTCATTGGGTTACGACTTCTCCGTCAAGCCCGGGTTGAACCGCCGTCCATACAGTACCCCGGCCCCGGTGTTGAAGAGGACCACGTACTCGTCTGCTGCTATCCTACCCCGCTCGAGCAGCGCTTGCGCCGCTGCCACGGCCGCTCCGCCCTCGGGACAGGCGTCCACACCCTCCAGCGAGGAAAGCAGGTCGGCACCCGCCAGCAGCTGCTGGTCGGTCACGGCCACTGCCCCACCGCCCGACTGGCGCAGTGCCTTGAGCATCAATGGGCCGCCGAGCGGACCCGGCACCTGGAGTCCGGCTGCCACAGTCTCTGGGTTCGGCCACGGTTCACACTTGGTGGCCCCCTGCTGAAAGGCCCGCACCACCGGGGCGCACCCGGTCGCCTGGACAGAGAACAGCCGTGGCATCGGGCCATTCACCCAGCCGGCGGCGATCAGTTCCGCGAATGCCTTCCACATACCGATCAGACCAGTACCGCCACCGGTCGGGTAGATGATCGCGCCGGGCAGCCGCCAGCGCGACGCTTCCGCGATCTCGATTCCCAACGTCTTCTTGCCTTCGATGCGGTAGGGCTCACGAAGCGTGGAGAGATCGAAGGCGAGTGTCTGTTCCGCGTGCGCCCGGGCCAGCTTCCCGCAATCGCCGATGTGGCCCTCGACGGTCACGACCTCGGCGCCGTAGGCTGTCATCTGCGCCAGCAGCGGCGCGGGAGTGGTGCGCGGAGCGTAGACTCGGACCCGGGCGCCAGCCCTCGCCCCGTAGGCTGCTGCAGCCACGCCTGCGTTTCCAGCAGTGGGCAGGACGAAGCTGGTCGCGCCGGCGGCCACCGCGCGAGTGACGGCCGCGGCGATACCGCGCGCCTTGAACGAGCCGGTAGGGTTGGCAGCCTCGTCCTTGATCCACAGGTCTGTAAGCCCGAGTTGCCCGCCCAGCCGCGGGGCGCGCAGCAGCGGCGTGCCGCCCTCACCTAACGACACCGGCTCCTCGCCGTCGGCTAGCGGCAGCAGTTCCCGATAGCGCCACATATGACGCGGCCGCTCCGCCAGGTCCGGCGGCGGCGATGCCGGCAGCCTGCGGCGGTACCGCACCAGGTAGGGCGAACCGCAGTCCGGGCACACCGTCCTCAAGCCCAGGGCATCGGTCGTCTTCTCGCACCCGGAGCACTCCAGCGTCCAGTCCATCACGTTCCCCCTGATCCCCGACCCCCGACACCCGAAGACTCCCGCACGGCTCGCCAAATTCTCTCGGCCAGCGGCTTCGAGATCCCCTGGCACTGGGCCAGTTCTTCGACGGTGGCCGACTTCACTCCGGCCAGCGACCCGAAGCGCCTGAGCAACTCAGTGCGGCGCGCGGGCCCCACGCCGGGAATGCCAAGCAGCTCGGAAGTCAGTGTGCGCGCCGCGCGGCGCCTGCGGTTGAAGCCAACGGCAACCCGGTGCGCCTCGTCGCGTGCGCGCTGCAGCAGCCGCAGCGAGGCGCTGCGTCGCGGCAGCCGCAGCGGGTCGGAGCGGTCCGGAAGGAATACCTCTTCCTCCTTCTTGGCCAGCGCGGCGAACGGAAGTTCCACTCCCGCCTCCCGCGCGGCCGCCAGCGCCGCCGAGAGCTGTCCTTTGCCTCCGTCGACCACGAACAGATCGGGCAGCGGCTTCCCCTCGTTCTTGCGGCGCGTCAGGTAGCGCAGCACCATTTCGCGCATCGAGGCGAAGTCGTCCTGTCCCTCGACGGTCTTCATGCGGTAGGTCCGGTACTCCGAACGCCGCGGCCTGCCGTTCTCTAACCATACGATCGAACCAACCGTGTCGCGCCCCTGGCTGGTCGAGATATCGGCGCACACGAAGCTGCGCGGTACCGCGGCCAGCCCCAGGTCCCTGCCCAGGGCATACACCGGGTTGTCAGCCCGCTCCTCGGCCTCGAAGCTCTCCAGCTTGAGCGTCTCGAGCAGGTGGATCGCGTTCTGGTCCGCCAGGTCGACCAGGTGCCGGTAGGTACCGCGCTGGGGCACCACGAACTTCGCCTCAGCGAATGTGGCGGCAAGCGCCGCCTCGTCGGCCGGAGCGAACGGAAGCACAGCCAGGCGCGACCGCCACTCGCGAGGCAGGTAGTAGCGCACCAGGAACTGGGTGAGCACCTCGCCCTCCGGCACGCCCTCGACGCCCACCAAGAAGGTGTGCTCCCTGCCGATCACCTTCCCTTCCCTGATGCGCAGGACCACCGCGCATGCGTCGTCCTCGTCGCGCGCCACGCCGATCGCGTCGCAGTCCCCACCTCCCACCCGCTCGATGGCCTGCGGCTCCTCGAACTGCTCCAGTCGCGCCAGTGCATCGCGAAGCTCGGCAGCCTCCTCGAAGTCCTGTCGCTTGGCTGCCTCCTGCATCCGCTGCCGCAGCCGGCCTCGGACTTCGACCGTCCTGCCCTCCAGGAACAGCACCACGTCCTGGATCATGCGCCGGTAGTCCGACTCGGATTGGTAGCCGACACACGGAGCCAGGCACTTGTGAATGTGGTAGTCGAGACACGGCCGGTCCGGCGCCTCCACCGGCAGCGCGTAGTGGCACGAGCGAACGGTGAAGATCCTGCGAATGATGCGCAGCGTGTGGCGCAGCGCCCCAACGTCGGTATATGGCCCGAAGTAGCGCGAGCCGTCCTCGGCCATGGCGCGCGTCACTAGCACGCGGGGGAACGGTTCCTGGAGAGTCACCGCGATCCACGGATAGCGCTTGTCGTCCCTCAGGTTCACGTTGAAGCGCGGCTGGTACTCCTTGATGAGGTTGTTCTCCAGCAGCAGCGCCTGCGCCTCGCTAGGTACTACGATCGTCTCGATGTCCGCGATGCGGCGTACCAGAAGCTGTAGCCGCGGGCTGGCCGCTGCTTCGTCGGAGAAGTACCAGCGAACCCGCTGGCGCAGGTTGCCGGCCTTGCCCACGTACAGCGGCGTACCCTCGGCGTCCCTCCAGATGTAGACTCCCGGCGAATCGGGGAGCACCTCGAGCTTCTGCTGCAACCGCTCGTCAATCACGGCGAATCCGGTCCACCAGTTGGCGGGCTTCCGGTATGCCTGCCCATAGCGTGAGTGCCCCATAGACTGCGGCGAACGGCGCCAGCGCCGCCACCGCCACCAGCACCGGGTGGCCGCCGGCTGCTGCGAGCGACCCGAGCCAGCCCGCGCCCGCGGCCGCAGCGGCCGCAGCGGCTAGAATCCCCATCTGGCCGGCAGCGATGCGCGGCCGACCCACCAGATTCCCAACCATGCGGCGCAGCATCGCGAACTCCAGCCACGCGCACGAACCCGACACGGCAGTCAGCAGCGCAGCTCCCCACGCCAGGTCGAGTCCCAGCCATCCCGGTCCACGCGTCGCCGCTACGTACCCGAGTCCGGCAGCCAGCACCACCCGCACCGTGGCGGCCCTGACTGGCGCACGCGTGTCACCCATCGCATAACTGGCGGACGCGGTAAGCCGCGCCAGCGTCGCCGGTACCAGGCCCACGGCCGTACCGGCCAGGATCCCCCACACATAACGGCTGTCATCCAGACCAAACGCGCCGGTCTGGAAGATCGCCGCGGCGATCACCCCTCCCAGCGCCAGGAAGGCGCCCACGCACGGCACCACGAAGAACGAGATGCGGCGGTA
>DATMBH010000164.1:0-7574 GCA_035559335.1 Gemmatimonadales bacterium | reverse complement strand
GCCGAGCCGTTCCAGCTCGACTGGCTGCGCACATTGTTCCGCCCGCTCACGCCACTGCCGCTGCCCGTTGCCTCCGCTCACGAGCGCAAGGTGGCCTCGCTGCGCGAGCGCCTGACGCGCGCTGTGGAGTCCGGCGACCTTTCGCGCGAGCTGCTGATCCTCGGACCGCTCCTCGAGCGCCATGACGCGGTCGAGCTGGCCGCCGCCGCCCTGAAGCTCGCCGTGGGTTCTCCGGCCGGTACGCCCGAACCCGCCCCGGCGCCGGAGGGCGTGGCGGTCTATGCGCGGCTGTGGGTGGGCATCGGAAAGAAGGATGGCGTCAAGCCCGGCGACCTCGTGGCGGCGCTCGCCAACGAGGCAAAAGTACCCGCGGCCTCCATCGGCAAGATCGACGTTCGCGACCTGTTCACGCTTCTCGAATTGCGAGCGGAAAACGCCGAGCAGGCGGTGCGTGGCCTGACCGGGATCACCCTGCGCGGCAGAAGGCTGGTGGCACGGCTCGATCGCGGCCCGGGCGCTGCGGGCCGGCCGCCGCGCCGGGGCTGAACTCAGGACTGGCGGCGGTCGAGCGCGGCCTTCAGGCCTCGTCCCGGTCGGAAGACCGGCGCAATCGAGGCCCCGATCGCTATTTCCCTGCCGGTTCGGGGGTCGCGGCCGCGCCTGGCGCTGCGACGCCTGGCCTCGAAGCCTCCGAAGCCGGAAATCAGAACCTTGCCACCCTTGCGAAGCTCCTGCGCGATGATGCCCGCGCTGGAGAACAGCGCCTCGACCGCCCGGGCTGCGTCCGACTTGGTCAGTTTCGCGCGCGCGGCGAGCGCTGTCACAAGTTCCGACTTCTTCACAAATCGGTCTCCTGGCGGCCGCAGTTTGGCTGGGCGGCGTAGTCTAGGAACCAGCGCGGACCCGCGCAATGCCCGCCACCCTGCTTCCTGCACCCTGCTCGCTATAATTATCCCGTGTTCCACGGCACCCGCCCCGGCTGGATCGAGGTCATCTCCGGCGTGATGTTCGCCGGCAAGAGTGAGGAACTGATCCGCCGCGTCAGACGCGCAGTCATTGCGCGCAAGAAGGTCCAGGTCTTCAAGTCCCACCTCGACGATCGCTATGCTGGCGTCTTTACTGTGGCCAGCCATGACGGCACCATCGTGGAGGCCGAGCCGGTGCAGCACTCGATCGAGATAATGGAGCGGGTGCGCGGCGACACCGACGTGGTCGCAGTGGACGAGGCGCAGTTCCTCGACGATGGCATCCTGCGCGTCGCCAATGCGCTCGCCGATCGCGGTGTGAGGGTGATCCTCGCAGGCACCGACTCCGACTTCCGCGGCGAAGGTTTCGGCGCAATGCCGCAGCTCATGGCGGCAGCCGAGATTGTGGACAAGCTGCACGCCATCTGCGTCAAGTGCGGTGGGCCAGCCACCCGCAACCAGCGACTCATCAACGGCCGCCCCGCACCCTACGATTCGCCCACGATCATGGTGGGCGGGCGTGAGTCGTACGAGGCCCGCTGCCGCCATTGCCACCAGGTGCCGCGCAAGGACGAGACCCAGGGTGCCCTTCTATAGGGTCGGCCTCACGGGCAACGTGGCTTCCGGCAAGTCCACGGTGCTTGCGCTGTTTCGCGCCTGGGGCGCAGCGACCACCGACGCCGATGCGCTGGCCCGCGAGGTGGTACGACCTGGTTCCGCCACCCAACAGCGTATCGTGGAGCAGTTCGGGTCCGATCTGATCCTGCCCGACGGCACGCTGGATCGGGCTAGGCTGCGCCGCCGCGTCATGGACGACCCGGTACGCCGCGCGGCGCTCGAAGCCATCATCCATCCCGAGGTGACGCGCCGCGCCGCCGAGCTGGAAGCCGCTGCTCGCCAGGCCGGTGCGTCCATCATCGTGCACGATATCCCACTGCTGTTCGAGGTCCTGGATCCGGGCAACTTCGACGCCGTGGTGCTGGTGGATGCTCCCTACGCCGAGCGCCGCCGTAGGCTCGTCGAGCTGCGGGGCCTTTCGCCTCCTGAGGCCGACCAACTGCTGGCCGCGCAGCTGCCGGCGGAACTGAAGCGCGCTCGCGCCACTTGGACCATCGACAACGACGGCGATCTGGGCGCCCTCGAGGCCCGCGCGCGCCAGATCTGGGAACGGTTGCAGGCAGCGGCGCGATCGGCTTGATTTCTGCCCACCCGGGCGGGTACAGTTTCCGCGCCCGACGACCCTGAGCGTGGAGCCGCGACGATGGCGAACATTCCCGAGCACCTGCTCTACACCGAGGAGCACGAGTACGTCCACAGGAGCGACGCCGAGGACATCGTCGAGATAGGGATCACCGACTACGCTCAAAGCGAACTGGGCGACGTCGTGTACGTCGACCTGCCCGCCGTCGGCGCGAAATTCTCGAAGATGGAGCCGTTCGGCACCATCGAGGCGGTGAAGGCCGTCTCGGAGCTGTACTGCCCGGTCAGCGGAGAGGTCGTCGAGGTCAACGGCAGCCTCGAGAGCGACCCCTCGCTGGTGAACAAAGACCCCTACGGCGCCGGGTGGATGATCAGGCTCCGCCTTCGCAACCCGAACGAGCTCGACGACCTGCTCGGCCCTGAAGAGTACGCCTCACACATCGGCCAGTGAGAACCGCGGGCCGGGCAGGCGCCCGGCTCTCCGGCCCCCCACGCACGCCGGCCGTCCTCAACCGACCTGAAATGAACACTCATCCTGAAGATCGCTTCGCCGCACGGCATATCGGCCCTAGGCAGGCCGACATCGCCGCAATGCTGCACACCCTGGGCTACGACTCGCTCGATGCGTTCATCGACGCCGTGGTCCCCGCCGACATCAGGCTGCGCAAGCCGCTGGATCTGCCTCCGGCGCGCTCGGAGGTCGAGGTGCTCGCGGAACTGCGGCGCATCGCCTCGAGGAACCAGGTGTTCCGCTCCTACATCGGCATGGGCTACCACGATACCATCACGCCGCCAGTGGTGTTGCGAAACATCCTCGAGAACCCGGGCTGGTACACGGCTTACACGCCCTACCAGGCTGAGATATCGCAGGGCAGGCTGGAAGCGTTGCTGAACTTCCAGACCATGGTCTCCGACTTGACGGGCCTCGAGATCGCTAGCGCCTCGCTGCTCGACGAGGCGACTGCCGCGGCCGAAGCGATGCACATGACCTACGCGGCGGCGAAGGGCGGACCGCACCCGGTATTCCTGGTGGACGAGCTGTGCCATCCGCAGACCATCGCCGTGGTGCGCACCCGCGCCGAGGCTCAGGGAATCGAGATCGCGGTGGGAGATCCATCCCGGTTCTCGTTCGGGGAGAACACCATCGGCGCCCTGGTGCAGTACCCGGCCACCGACGGCCGGCTGCGCGACTTCCGCGCGCTCGCCGAGGCGGCGCACGCCAGGGGCGCGCTGGTGACGGCGGCCACCGACTTGTTGGCTCTCGCGCTGATCGAGTCTCCCGGCTCCTGGGGGGCCGACATCGCTGTCGGCAACAGCCAACGCTTCGGCGTACCGCTCGGCTACGGCGGGCCTCATGCTGCGTTCTTCTCGACGCGCGACCAGTTCAAGCGCCTCATCCCCGGCCGCATCATCGGCGTCTCAAAGGACACGGCCGGCAGACCCGGCCTGCGAATGGCGCTCCAGACGCGCGAGCAGCACATCCGCCGCGACAAGGCTACCAGCAACATCTGCACCGCGCAGGTGCTGCTGGCGGTGTGCGCCGGGATGTACGCCGTGTGGCACGGCCCGGAGGGAATCAGGCGCATTGCAACGCGCGTGCACGACGCGGCGCGGCGGCTGGCGCAGGCACTGAGACAGTTAGGCTACGGCATCGAGTCGGAGACCTTTTTCGACACCCTGAGCGTCAGGACCGACGCTCCGACTGCCGCGAGGATCCACGATGCGGCGCGCCGGCGGCGCATCAACCTCCGGCCGCTCGCTGCCGATCGCATCGCGGTGGCGCTCGACGAGACCGTGACCGAAGCCGATCTGCTGGATCTGGTAGCCGTGTTCGCGCTGGACCGTGAGGTTCCCCCGCTCCCAGAGGCCGCCACAACCCCGGCGGCGATCAGCGGCGCCTTCGCACGCTCCACGCCCTACCTGACGCATCCGGTCTTCAACCGTTACCGCTCCGAGACCGAGATGCTGCGCTACCTGAAGCGCCTCGAGGACCGCGATCTGTCGCTGACATCGGCCATGATCCCGCTCGGCTCGTGCACCATGAAACTCAACGCCACGACCGAGATGATCCCGATCACCTGGCGCGAGTTCGGCGGGATCCACCCGTTCGCGCCGCGCGAGCAGGCGAAGGGCTACACCGAGCTGTTCCGCACCCTGGAGAAATGGCTCTCGAAGATTACGGGCTTCCCGGGCGTCTCACTCCAGCCTAACGCGGGCTCGCAGGGCGAGTTCGCCGGTCTACTGGTGATCCGCGCCTGGCACCGCGCCCGAGGCCAAGCACACCGTACCACCTGCCTGATCCCCCGCTCGGCACACGGCACCAATCCGGCCAGCGCCGTGATGGCCGGCATGCAGGTAGTCGTGGTGGACACCGACGCCGACGGAAACATCGATCTCAGGGACCTGGCCGCGAAAGCCGAGCAGTATCGCGACAGTCTCGCAGCGCTCATGGTCACCTATCCCTCGACCCACGGTGTGTTCGAGGACACCATCAGGAAGGTGTGCCGCATCGTGCACAAGCACGGCGGCCAGGTGTATATGGACGGCGCCAACATGAACGCCCAGGTCGGCCTGTGCCGGCCGGCGGACATCGGCGCCGATGTGTGCCACCTCAACCTCCACAAGACGTTCTGCATTCCGCACGGCGGCGGCGGCCCTGGCATGGGACCAATCTGCGTGGCACGGCACCTGATACCCCACTTGCCCTCGCATCCGGTGGTCGATCTCGGCTTCGAGGAAAGCTGCGGCACGATCTCCGCCGCGCCCTGGGGCAGCCCCAGCATTCTCCCGATCTCGTGGGCCTACATCGCGATGATGGGCCCCGACGGCCTCACGGACGCGACCCGGATCGCGATCCTGAACGCGAACTACGTGGCCAAGCGGCTCGCCGCCCACTACCGCACGCTCTACACCGGACCTCACGGACTGGTCGCACACGAGTGCATTCTGGACATGCGCCCGTTCAAGCAATCGGCCGGCGTGGAGGTGGAGGACATCGCCAAGCGCCTCATCGACTACGGGTTCCACCCGCCCACGGTGAGCTTCCCGGTGCCCGGCACCCTGATGTTCGAGCCCACCGAGAGCGAGTCGAAGGAGGAGCTGGACCGCTTCTGCGACGCGATGGTCGCGATCCGGGGGGAAATCCGCGAGATCGAGCACGGCGAGGCCGACCGCGATAACAACCTGCTCACCAACGCGCCGCACCCGCTCGCCGACCTGCTATCGGAGAACTGGAACCGGCCGTACTCGCGCGAGCGCGCTGGGTTCCCGCACCCCTCGACCCGCGAGCACAAGGTCTGGCCGCCCGTAAGCAGAATCGACGGGGCCTATGGGGACAGGAACCTGGTGTGCGTGTGCCCGCCCATCGAGGAGTACGCCACAGATCAGAGCTGAAGGAAGGGCGGAGGGCAGAGGGCACAGTCGCCGCCGGCGCTGACCCTGCTCTCTGCCCTCCGCCCTCCGCCCTCCGCCCCCGCTATCTAGCGCACTCCGAGCTGTCCTAGCGCCTCCCTCGCCTCTCTCACGTACGGCTGCAGCACCGGGTCGGCATGCAGCCATGCGTCCCTGACGTGCCGATAGGCCACTGCCGCGCGTTCCAGCTCGCCGCGGCGGCGCAGCACCCTGGCCCGGTATAGCATCCACAACGGCTCGAACGGCGCCTGGAAGTCGGGCGGATCCCTGGCCAACAGCCGCGCCGCCTCGTCGTCCATGCGCGCGGCCTCCAACACCTGGGCGCGCATCAGCTGCACCAGCACGCAGCGCCTGCACGCGGTATCCGGAAGCGCCAGCAGCTCACGCGCCGCGCCCGCGGTGTCCCCCCGTATCAGGCGAATAAGCGCGCGCGCGGCATCGGCCAGATACTGGGTATAGGGGCCAGCGAGCGGGTGATCCTGGCGCGGCGCGGTCTCCGCGGCGCGCGCCAAGCTCGCGAGCGCCACGCTGTCGCGCAGGTTCGCCCAGATCGTCAGCCCGTAACCAGCCAGGCTCGGCGGCCACAACGGCCGGTTCCGCAACGAAGCGTCGAACCGCGCCCGCGCGCTCTCGGCAGGAACCCCGCCCAGGTGAGCCATGATCGCGTACAGCCAGGAAAACTGCGTTCCCACCAGCGCGTACGCCTCCGCCATCCGGCCGTGATAGGCGAGGTTCACCGCCAACTCAGGGATGTAAAACGAGGAATCGCTGTACAGCGCCGCCCCGCTCGGTCGCCCTTCGGCCAGCAATCGCGCCAACCTTATCGATGTCTCCGAGGAATCGGGCCACGACCTGAAGTTCGCGAGCGCTGCAGTGAGCAGATCCGCGGATGCCGTGTCTAGGATGCGCTGCACCTCGGCCGAATGACGCAGCCTCGGGTTCAGCAGCATCTCCGTCAGCCGGATGCCGTCGGCGTAGATGTCGCGCGGGTTGAGCGCCAGGTAGCTGCGGATGTAGCGCCGCGCCCGGTCCAGCTCGCCCAGCTGCAGCGCCAGCTCGATAGCGTGGATATACGCCGGCGCGTAGGCCGAGTCGAGCCGTAGCGCCCGGTCGAAGGCGTCCAGTATCCCGCGCCGCGTCGCGAACTCCGGATAGTGGTAGTGAACGTCGCCGTACTCGTACCACACCTCGGGGTCGCGCGGGAACCGTCGCGTCGCCTCGCGTACCACCCCGTACAACCGGCGCAGGTGGTACCAGTAGCGCGGGTTGGCGACGTAACCGCCATCTAGTACCGTGCCTAGCGACTCAGCCAGCACCAGCAGTGAATCGCGCGGAGGAAGTCCGCGGTTGTTGGCCGCCGCCCGCTGGAGATACACCTGCGACAGCGAATCACCGGATCCGGTCTGCCACCCCAGCACGATCCCGGCGCGGTAGTGCGGCAGCGCGAACGTCGAGTCGAGCGAGATCGCGCGCTGGTAGCTCGCGATCGCCGAATCCCACTCGCTGCGCCGGTAATGCTGCTCTCCAATCAGGTACGCCTTCAGCGCCGGCAGCGAGGCGGTGCCGAACATCGCGCGGCGCACTGCGCCAATGGCGCGGGTGCGCGACAGCTCGTTCAGCAGGCGCACGGTCACGTTGTCAGCGAGCCGGTCGAGCCGCGCCTCCGGATCCGTGACCTCGAACTCCGCGAGTGTGGCCGGCCCCTCGGTATCGAGCAGCGAAGCAACCAGCGCGACGCTGTCGCCGCCCCGCCCCACCACTCGACCCACCAGCACCATCCGCGCCCCGGTCCTGAGACCGAGTTCTACCGCCGAAGCGCGATCCGCCCTGCCCTCGAACCGGCGCACGGCTATTGTCGCCGGCACGGTGCGGATCGGTCCCGCTCCGTCCAGGTTCGCTGCCAGCACGTCCACCAGCCCTTCGCGCCAGTAATCGAGCTCTGGGACCAGGATCTCGAAGGGGGCGATCGCCAGCAGATCGTCGTCAACCGGCGGGGCC
>DATMBH010000163.1:0-2505 GCA_035559335.1 Gemmatimonadales bacterium | reverse complement strand
GGAGACGCGCGCCACCGTCTCGTTGTCCGGCGCTTCCACGATGTTGACGAAGTCGTACCCGCCGAGCACGGCGTACTGCGCCGTCACGCGGGCGCCCATCGCTTCGATCTCGCGGTTCACCTCCTGCAGGCGCTCCGGGCGCTCCTTCAGGGTCTTGCGTCCTTCGTCGGTGAGTGTGCTGAGGAGGATGTACGTCGGCATAGCAGCGCCTCCGCAAGCCGGCTAAAAACACATGTGGTGTGCGTCATCGATTGTATAACGCCGCGTCAAGGGGGGCGTGGGGCCACTATCAGGGACACCCGTGCGCGGCCAGGCGGTGCGCACCGCAACGTTGGGCGCGGACCGGCCGGAGATGCCAGAATTGATACCGCGCGCTTAACGCAGCGCGCAACCGCCGGGGTAGTGCTCGGCCATGACGCGCCGGTCCACGCTCCAGAGGTAGAGACGGCTCTCGGACAACCACCGGCTGGTCGTCGTCCACTGCATCACCAGCGTGCCCCCGTAGCGTTCTCCGAGCACTGGTCGCGACGTGCCCGGAACATGCTCAACAACATAGCCCGGGCAGGGCATGGGAGACGTCGTCCCGGCCCGATTTAGCTGCCAGAAACCCCGCGCGGATGCCGCTATCCAGTTCGCGTCAGAAAACTCGTTCAGGAGCGGGCGGTCGGAGTAATACGCCAGCGTGCCGATCTCTCCGACGAGCATGATCGGCTCGTCGTCTGGCAGATTGGCGTCGATCCACCCGCCAATCTCCTCGTACTGCCCAGGTGTGCCCCAGTTGGTATGGATGGGTGCCTCCTGGAGCGGCCAGCCTATCACCGCGAGCGACGCGAGCGGCATCACCAGCATCGCTCCCCGCAGCACCCATACGGGGCGCTGCTCCATGAGCTGCCACAGACCTGCGCCGCCAGCGAGCGTGGTCGCGAGGACGAGGTGCAGGTAGTACCAGTGGTACGGCGGCACGGCCATCAAGGAGTACGCCACAAAGTGCACCAGCGCATAGACCGCCGGGATGGTGACGAATACGCGGTCGCGCATCCGGACGAGCGCGTACAGCGCAAACGGCAAGAGCGCAAAGGACGCGACAACCTCGATCGGGTAATGGCGCCGGTAGAGCTCCAGCCCTGTAGCGAACGTCCAATTGCCGCCCCAGTCCTGGCTGGTCTTGATAAGCGCAGACTCCGGCACGATCGACCCGATCGCCCACCACGCATAGACAGTCCAGGCAAGCAGCGGAACGGCCATCATGCCAGCGACGACGCCTCGCCACCGCCAGCCACCGGACACGCTGATGAGGACGATCGCGGCCAGCACAAGACCATCGGGCCGCGTGAGCACCAGCAACCCCAGCGAGAGTCCGAGCACTGGCCACCGCTTCTCCGACAGCGCCCAGAGGCTCCCGGCGAACAGTGCGACGTAGGCCGGCCCCTCAAGGCCGAACGAAGACAGCACAAGCGGATTGACCAGCAGCGCAACCGCGGCAAGGAGCCCGGGATAGGCGCTGTGGAACCGCGCTCGCGAGAGCGCACCCAGGATGATACAGCCCGCGACCAATTCAATGGCCACCAGGATGGCGGCCTCGAGCTGCGTCGAGCCCGGAAGCAGCGACGCGGCCGCGAGCAACAGCACATGGAGGGGCGATGTCGCGGTGTTCGCGGCATGCCCGGCGATCATACCCCAGGTACCATGCTTGACCAGTGTCTCGGCATACAGAAACTGGATGTACGCATCGTCAATGAACGTATGCCGCAAGGCGAGCGCATACGCCGCTATCCCGGCTGCCGCCAGTCCATACGCCATCAGTGACACCGCACCCTGAAGGCGCAGGCCGCGTCCCGCAGGCAGTACGGCGGCCGGCAACCGCGTCGCTCCACGCCACATCGCTGGCCTGGCCTGCGGCGCGCTCATAGCAGCGCCACGAACGTCCGCACCAGCTCGGCATCGAGCTGCGTGCCGGCGGCGTTCAGGAGGACGCTCCGCGCGTCCTCACTCGACATCGCGCCGCGATGGGGCCGATCCGACGTGATGCCGGCGTACACGTCGGCGATGGCGAGGATGCGCGCCTCCGGCGGGATGTCGTCGCCGCTGAGCATCTCCGGGTAGCCGCGGCCGTCCGGCCGCTCGTGGTGGCGCGCCACCCACTGCGCGACCTCCTCGAAGCCCGTCAGCGCCGAGAGCACCAGCTCCGAGTTCACCGGGTGCTGCCGCACGATCTGCATCTCGGTCACGGACAGGATGTCCGGCTTCGACATGATGCGCGCGGGCACCCCGAGCAAACCCACGTCGTGCAGCAGCGCCGCGACCGTCACCATCTCGACGGTCCCGTCGTCCAGGCCGGCAGCCTCGGCGAGCTTCTTCGCCGCCTCCGCCGTCCGCCGCGAGTGGCCGGCCGTGTGCCCGCCCTTCGCGTCGGCGATGTCCGCAAACACCTCCGCGAAGCGCGCGAGCCGCTTGCGGCTCCGCCTCGTGTCGACCGGCGGCCGCAGCGCGTCGAGCGTCGCCGGC
>DATMBH010000162.1:0-3815 GCA_035559335.1 Gemmatimonadales bacterium | reverse complement strand
CTGGTGGAGCGGCTGACCGCGGCCTTCCGCGCGCAGGGACTGACCGTGGGGGTGATCGCGGTGGACCCGACGAGCCCATTCACCGGTGGGGCGTTGCTCGGCGACCGAATCCGCATGGAGCGCTCGGCGACCGACGCGGGCGTGTTCATCCGCTCGATGGCCTCCCGCGGGTCGCTCGGGGGCATGGCCGTCACCACGGGCGAGGTGGCGGACGTGATGGACGCCTTCGGCTTCGACCGGATCCTTATCGAGACGGTCGGAGTGGGGCAGTCGGAGCTCGACGTGTCGGCGGCCGCGGATACCACCGTGGTGGTACTGGTGCCGGAGTCGGGCGACGGGATCCAGGTGATGAAGGCGGGCCTGATGGAAATCGCCGATCTGTTCGTAGTGAACAAGTCGGACCGTCCCGGCGCTGACCGGCTGCGCCAGGAGCTGGAAGTAGCGCTGGGTTTGCGCTCGGGGCAGGTGTACCGGCACGTGAAGGCGCACCACGGCGTGAGGTTGGATACGGGAAGGCGCGAAGACGCGAAGACGGGAAGTGGGGCCTGGGAGCCTCCGGTGCTTGGAACGGTGGCGGCGAAAGGTGAGGGAGTTGACGGCCTGGTGACCGCGCTCGATCGGCACTTCTCGTACCTCGAGTCCAGCGGCGAGCTGGGTCGGCGGCGCGCTAGACGGCTCGAGGTAAGGACCCGTGATGTGGTGGACCGCGCCGTGAGGCGCTGGTTGGCGGGCGAGGGCAGGGCCGAACTCGACGCGCAACTGCGCGAGGTCGCGGCCGGGATCAAGACCCCCTACGATGCGGCGGCGGAGATCGTCGCCCGGCTTCAAGGGAGCGTTAGGGTATGAAGTCCGGAACCAGGGCGCCGACGGCGCCAAAGGAAATACGCGAGGCGGACGAACTCGAGGCGCTGAGGCGCGAAGTGGCGCGGTGGCGAGAACGCTACTCGAGGGGCGAGCTGCGCGACATCGACTTCACCGGGGTCTCGGGGCGGGAAGTCGAACCCCTGTACACTCCCCTGGACGCGGCCGGCGATTACTCCGCCCAGCTTGGGTTCCCCGGAGAGTACCCGTTCACGCGGGGCATCCACCCTACGATGTACCGCGGCCGGCTGTGGACCATGCGCCAGTTCGCTGGGTTCGGCACGGCTCGCGAGACCAACGAGCGCTACAAGTTCCTGCTGGACCACGGGCAGACCGGGCTGTCGGTGGCGTTCGATTTCCCCACGCTCATGGGTTACGACTCCGACCACCCGCGTGCGCTGGGCGAGGTGGGCAAATGCGGCGTGGCCGTCAGCTCGCTGGACGACATGGAGGTGCTGTTCGACGGAATTCCGCTCGACCGCGTGTCCACCTCGATGACGATCAACGGACCGGCAGCGATGCTGTGGTGTTTCTACATCGCCGCGGCCGAGAAGCAGGGGGTCAGGCCGGAGCAGCTGCGCGGCACCGTGCAGAACGACATTCTCAAGGAATACATGGCGCAGCACGCGTGGATCTTCCCGGTGCAACCGGCGCTGAAGATTATCGTGGACATGTTCGAGTGGGGCGCGGTGCACACGCCACAGTGGAACACGATCTCCATCTCGGGCTATCACATACGCGAGGCAGGCGCCACGGCCGCGCAGGAGCTGGCCTTCACGCTGAAGAACGGGTTCACCTACGTTGAGCAGGGCATGGCCCGCGGGCTGGACGTGGACAGCTTCGCGCCGCGGCTGTCGTTCTTCTGGGATATTCACAACGACTTCTTCGAGGAGATCGCCAAGCTCAGGGCGGCGCGGCGGATTTGGGCCCGCCACATGCGCGAGGTTTACCGGGCGAAGAACCCGCGCAGCTGGATGCTGCGGTTCCACTCGCAGACGGCGGGCGTGACGCTCACTGCGCAGCAGCCCATGAACAACGTGGTGCGGGTGGCGTACCAGGCACTCGCGGCCGTGCTGGGCGGCACCCAGTCGCTGCACACCAACTCGATGGACGAGACGCTGGCCCTGCCGACCGAGGAGTCGGTGCGGCTGGCGCTGCGCACCCAGCAGATTCTCGCGTACGAGACCGGCGTGCCTAACGTGGCAGACCCTCTGGGCGGGTCCTATTACGTTGAGGCGCTGACCAACCAGCTGGAGGAGGAGGCCGAGGCCATGTTCGCCGAGATCGACCGTATCGGCGGCGTGGTGCGCGGCATCGAGATGGGCTGGTTCCAGCGCCAGATCGCCATGTCGGCCGCGCGGCAGCAGAAGGAGCTGGAGCAGAAGCGCCGGGTGGTGGTGGGGGTGAACGAGTTTGAAATAGACGAACCCGAGGTACCGATTCCACTTCTCAAGATCGGAGAGGAGGCGGAGCGCGAACAGGTCGAGAGAATGAAGCAGATGCGCTCGAGACGCGATGCCGAGCTCGTGAGGCGCCGGCTGGACGCGCTGATCGAGGCGGCCCGCAAGGACCGGAACATCATCCCGGCCATGCTCGACTGCGCGCGCGCCTACGCCACGCTGTTCGAGATCCGGGAAGCACTGGAGGGTGTCTACGGTGCCTATCGTGAGCCGGTATTCTTCTGAAGTGCGCGGTGCGCGCGGGACGGCCTCACGCGCCGGCGGCCGTGCGATGAGCGAGGTTCAACGGGCGCTGCAGGAGCTGCTCAGCCTCGACGGTCGGCCGTGGGTGGTGAGCTGCTACCAGAAGCTCGAACCAGCGGACCGGCAGGCAGAGAAGTTCCGCATCAAGCTCAAAAACCGGCTCAGGCGCGCCGGGGAGCGGGTGGCCGTGCTCGGCCATGGCCGTGCCGAGCGCGAGGAGATCCTGGCCGCCCTCGAGCGAATCGAGCACTTCTTCCAGTTCCCGTCCAATCTCGAGGGCGCTAGGGGCGTGGCGGTGTTCGCTGCTCCCGGGTTGTTTAGGGTGGTGCGGCTGCCTCTGGTGCTGCGCAGCCGGGTGGTGATCGACCGCAGCCCGGTAGTGGGCGAGCTGGTGGCGCTGGCGGAAACCGGCACGCGGCTGCTGGCGGTGGTGGCCGACCGCACCAGCGCGCGGCTCTTCGACGTGGGCCTCGATGCCGTGGAGGAGCTCGAAGGTCTGGTGGCGCCTGACGCAACCCGCGCGGGGAAGTTCCATGCGAACCGCAAGTCGGTACCTGGCGTTGGGGAGTACCGCTTCCACAACCGGATCCGCGAGGAGAAGCAGCGTCACCTGGCGCGGGTGGCGGAGGCGGCGTTGCGCGCCTTTCGGGTGCGCGCGTTCGACGGCGTGGTCGTGGGCGGGATTGGGGTCGATGCCAGCGCGCTGCTGCCGCACCTCGACGCTTCGCTGCGCGACAAGGTCGTGGGCGTGCTGAAGCTCGCGCCGAAGAAGGCCACTCCCGCCGAGATCCGGGAGCAGGCGCTGCAGCTGCTTGCGGAGGTGTCCGATGTGCAGGCCGCCGAGGCAGTGGCGGAAGCCGAGGCGCTTCTTCCCTCGGGCTGGGCGACCAGCGGAATCGAGCCCACGTTGCGCGCGCTGCACCAGGGCGCGGTGCGGGTCCTCATCGTGGACCACGACGCCACGGTCCCAGGCTACCGGCTCAGCCAGAGCGGCAGGCTCACGACGTCGCCGGTCGCTTCACGCGGCGAGGGAGAGCCGGTGGCGGTGGCCGACGTGCTCGACGACGCGATCGAGGAGGCGCTCCGACAGCGCGCCCGCGTGCTGGTGGTGCGCGGCGCGATGGCGCGCCGGATCGAGCGGCTGGCAGGCCTGCTGCGGTTCCGGGCCGGCAGGTGAAGGCGGCGGTCTTCTTCGATGCGGGCGGCACCCTCGTTCACATCGATCATGTCCGTGTAGTCGAGGCGGTGAGG
>DATMBH010000161.1:0-6002 GCA_035559335.1 Gemmatimonadales bacterium | reverse complement strand
GGCTGTGGCAGAGGCTCTGGCGCACCGCCAGACCGCCAATGACGCCACGACCCATCACTCTTCAGATGTTCTCCGGCTCGCTCGGCCTCCCGCGCGCGCGAAAGCGCACGCTCTCGGCCTCGCTCGCCACGGAACATCCTCACGGAGCAGCCAGTCTCTCCCGTCCGCCCCCTCGCAATGCTGGCCTCCACGCGAGTTTGTGCTGGCGCGCGCTGCGGCGGCAAAGACGTGGCCTTACTTAGGGGTCGCCCTCTACGCAATGACGCCGGTACGCGCAGATGGCCTCGGAACTGTGTCGTGCGATGCGCACTGGCGCATCTACGTTGACCCCGCGTTCTTCGCTTCGGTCAATACGCCCCAAGCCGCAGCGTGCATAGTACATGAGGTGATGCATCTTCTTCGCTCGCACCATGAGCGGTGCGGATGCCGGGACGTGCGGGCATGGAACATTGCCGCAGACGCCGAGATAAACGACGACCGCACCTTGGATTTGATGCTCCCAAAGTGGGCCGTTCGTCCGCGCTCGCTTGGTGAGCCAGAAGGACTGACAGCCGAGGAATACTACCAGCGCGCGTCCGCCAAAAGCGTCGGCCAAGACCCCCAGGATGGGGCGGGCGACGGCGAGGGCGGTGAAACCGGCGAGGGTGGCGGAACCGCCAATAAGCCCAAAGACTGCGGCTCATGCTGCGGTGGGGGGCCGCGAGAGTACGAGGCCCCAGCAGACGACGGGACGGCCCTGCCGTCTCACAGCGCGGAGGCCGTGAGGCACAGCACCGCGCGGGCGGTCATCGAACATGAGTCGCGTAGACGCGGTTCGGTCCCCGACAGTTTGCTGCGCTGGGCCGAGAGCGTTATCCCGCCGTCGCGCGAAGAGCAGCGATGGCGCGCCGCGTTGTTGCATTCGCTGCGCGCAGCGCTCAGCACTATGCCAGGCTCTCCACAGGTACACTCTTGGGCGCGGCAGTCTCGACACGCGCCCCCAGGCATCATCCTGCCGGCACGACGTTCGCCAGTGCCGTGTATCGCCGTTGTCGCCGATACGTCAGGAAGTATCACTGGTGTCGATTTGGCTACAATCCTCTCATCAATCGAGAGCATCATCCGGGTTTGCGGTCGCCATCCGCAACGAGTCATCGCCTGCGATGCTGAGGTGCATTCGGTTACGCGAGCCGACGGCTCGAAGAGGCTGCGTAATCGCATGATTGGCGGCGGCGGCACAGATATGCGCGTCGGCATACAGGCGGCAGAGGCGCTGAGGCCGAGGCCGCAGGCCATTGTCGTCTTGACCGATGGATACACACCGTGGCCGCCGCAGAAGCCGCGCACGCCGGTCATTGTCGGTCTGCTTGGTCGCGGTGGGACCGTACCAGACTGGGCTGCGTGTGTCCGCATTGATTAGGAGGCGTCGCTGATTGAGGAGTCGGTCATGCGGGAAATGACGAACGAAGAGACCCAAGAGTTAGAGAATCGAATCATAGAACTGTCCACTGAGGCCGACGGCCTATACAGAATCCGCGTCGGCGCGCGCCTGCGCCCGCGAGCGATGTTGACGCTCGAAAAGGCGGCTAAAGTGTGGATAAATCTGTGTTACGCGAGCCAGTATGAGCGCACCCTGTTGGTGGGGGTTGATATTCGTGAGCATATGGTCTGTCAGCCATCCGGTACATCCGCTACCAAGACGGAGGAGAGTACCGCTACATCAGCGTGCCAATGGAAAGCCGTGCGAAAACCTGCCGTGAGGCGATGGAGAGAGCGCTGAGGTCTGCGGTCTGCCGGTAGAAGAGAGTGGGTGAGGCGTGAGAAAGAGTTACGACTTGAAGGGAAAGTTTGCGCACCTGTTGAGTGGGTACATCGACAACGCCATTACGAGGGCGCGTGTAATGAAGTACCCGCGAGTTTCCGTTCGCTGGGCACTCCACGATGAACGCCTGCCGCGACAATACATGCACACCGTGAGCGTCTCCGCCGCACATTGAGCGAGGGCTGTTCTGATGATCCAGGAGATTCAGCAGTTGTTGGACGAGTACGTCGCGTGGCTTCGGGACAAGACCACGCTGCGCCAGGTCGGCGACCAGTGGGTGGAGATCACCACGCCCTACCTGGATCGGCACAACGACTATATCCAAATCTACGCGAAGAAGACCAACGGCGGGTTCACCCTGACGGACGACGGCGGGACGATCGGAGACCTGGAACAGAGCGGGTGCAGGCTCGAGAGCCCCAAGCGCCAGGACCTACTGAAACTGACGCTCAACGGGTTCGGCGTGCAGATGCGCGATAAGGCGCTGGAGGTCCACGCCTCGCCGGACAACTTCGCTCTGCGTAAGCACAGTCTTGTTCAGGCGATCCTGGCTGTGAACGACATGTTCTACCTCGCGGTGCCGATGGTGGCGAGCTTGTTTTACGAGGACGTGGTCGCGTGGCTGGAACAGAATGAGGTCCGGTACACCCCAAAGGTGAAGTTCACGGGCAAGTCCGGGTACGATCACCTGTTCGACTTCGTCATCCCCAAGTCGCGCAAGCAGCCCGAGAGAATCCTCCAGGCGATTAATCGTCCAAACCGCGACACGGCGCAGGCCGTGGCCTTCTCGTGGATCGACACGAAGGAGGTCCGCCCCCCGGACTCGAAGGCGTATGCGCTGCTGAACGATTCGGAACAACCCGTGGGTGCGGCCGTGCTGGACGCGCTTCGGAGCTACGACGTGCGACCAGTACCCTGGAGCCAGCGCGAACGAGTGCGAGAGGAGTTGATGGTATGACGATCCTGTTCCGGCGTGCGTGGGCCCGCGGGCTTCGCATCGGGAACGCGACCAGGCCCAAAATGGCTGACGCCGCCCTTGCGGACGGCGTCGGGTACTCCTTCCACACATGGCGGATGAGCTGTCCAACAGTATCGTCGATGCCCCCTGTACCGTCAAGAGAAATCGCCCTGTGGACAGCCAGGTTCCCCGCCACCAGGCTGGCCATGGGCCCAGAACGGCCCCGGTAAGCGGTTTCCGGAACCGGCTACAACCCGTAGAGGGAGCCTTCCACAGTGCCTCAACCGCTTGATGAAGCCCAGGCCGAGATCGTCGCGGTGGGGTACTTCCGTGACCTGGGGTACGACTACGCCTTCGGCCCGGACATCGCGCCGGATGGCGCTCGAAATGAAGGCGGCTGGCCTGCTCTCGCTCTGACACACACACACACACACACACACAACGGCGAGGGGCCGCCGAAGTCCAACGAGGCGTGGCCTGTCCAGCACCGCCACCACCAGGCGGCACGGGCGCGCGGCGAGCGCTGGCGCGAGCGTGAACGCTGACACGCTGACAATCCGGGGTGTGCGGTGTATACTTTGCGGTTGACATCCCGGCGCGTTGCCGGAGAATGGAGGTATCACGTGGTGAACATCATCGACGGCATAATCGCATATGAGGAGGGGAGACTTACGGAAGAGGAAGTGATTGAACTCTTCCAGGCCCTCATTGACGATGGCTATGCGTGGACGTTCCCAGGAAGGTATGGCCGCATGGCCGAGTCTCTTATTGAAGCCGGGCTGTGCCACAGACCAAGCAGTGCGAAACAGGAGGAGGGCAGCGATCATGACGACGAGTGAGTACCAATACGCCGCGCGCCGAATCGGTGAGGCGCTGGAAGCGTTGGCCGAAACCGCGCTCGCGCTCGGGCGGTACGACGACCCAGCAATGGTCGAAACTTGCCGGGCGCTCGCCGATACAGCGTCCGGCGTGCTCGCGGAGGCCGAGCGGTTGGCCATCCGCACCATCGCAGTAACCACCCTCCAGGAGGCAGCGAGAGCGACGCGGGCGGCTGCCGATGAGTTGCCCGCGACCGAGAGGAGGGCCTATCTGATGGCGCATCACGCGCGGGACATTCCGGGGAGGGTGTCCGAAGTTGTACGCCAGTTGCTGGAGCGCGAACGGAAGCAGAACAGGGAGTAATAGTCATGGGATACATCACGGAAGAGCGGGCTTTCATCTTGCAGTTTGGGCGGATGTTTCCGGCTGCGTCGGTTGGGCACGCCGAAACGCTCCTCAAGTGCGCAGCGAAGTTGCAGCGCTTGAACGAGCGGGCGTGCATGGGAGAACCGACGAAAAAAGAGTGGAGAAAACGCGCGGAGATCGTCGGAATGGTCGATACTCTCGCGGTGATCATCGGGGCGGATGTTCGCTACAACACCGACCCGCGCGGCTATCCGGTGGGGCTGATTGCCCAGGATGGCCGGCATGTCGCGGTTCCGGGGAGAGGCTATAGCGCCGCAGCGTTGCGGCGCATGGATCGGTAGCCCCACCAGGGGCAGAAGGGAGCAGTAACGATGGAAAGCAATGACGAAGCGATGGTCGAAGTTGCCCGCAAGGTTGCCACAGAGGAGGCGGCGTATTGGCCTGCGGTTGCGCGGTCGCTGGCTGTGCAGATTGAGAGTGTGCATCGGGTTATCTACGTGCTTATGCGCACGAAATACGCGGGGCCATATTGGGTGAAGAACTGCGGGGCCAGTCTTTACCCCCACTCGTGCTTCGCGGCGCTCGCGTTCTGCGCGACCGTTGCCGATACGGCTGAGTTGTTGGGGCTTGATGCATCATCGCTCCGGCGCGCGGCAAACTATCTTGCAAGTATGTGCAAGGAAGCCGGGGTGAGCGACGATGAGGAGACCGCTTACATGAACATTGCGAGTGCGGCCGCAGCGACACTCAGCGAGGCCGAGCGTCTATCGCTGGCGGTCGCCGAGGCCGTGGGTGTTCTTCCCGCAGACTGACGCACACACACCCGCCCCAGGCAACCCCGCTATCCGGCGGGGTTGTTTGTTGCGCTCGAACGGCCGCGCGGGGGGCTCGTGGGGCTCGTGGGGCAAAAATTTTTTAGCGATTTTTTGCGAAAGTTTGTTGGCGCTGGACCGCCGACGTTTACACTTCTGTCGATCGGGCGGCCGGATGGCAGGCCGCATGGGCCCGCGCGAGCGGGCCGACCTGGAAACGGGAGGCAAAAATGAAAGTCAGGTACAATCAGTCAGGCTACTGCGGCTCGTCCCGATCCGTCCGCGCTGCGCAGGCCGAATCGCTTGGGCGCTACCCGCTCACGCGAGCGGTCGGTGAACTGGCCGGGCTGGCCCGCATCACCCGGCGCGCGGCGAGGTCGCTCTTGGAGGCGCTCGGCCCCGCCGAGTGGCACCACACTTCGAAGCACGCAAATCGCACCGATTATTACGACGCCGCGCACGCGGCCTGGCTCCTCGACGAGGCGACCGACGAGGAACTCGATGACGAGACGGATCACGTTATCGCCTTCGTGCGCGCGATCCGCGCTCGGCGCGACGCCGAGCGAGCCGCTTACGAGCGGGCGTTGCGCGCCGCGGAGAAGGCCCGCGCCAAGCGCGAGGCCGCCGAGAGAGCCGAGGCCGAAGCTCGGCGCGCTGAGGCAGCGCGATTGGTGGCCGAGCGTGAAGCGGCTCGGCAGCGCGCCGCCCAGGAGCGAGATCGGCAGATCGCCGCTCTCATCGAGCGCTACCGGCGCTCGCCGACCGAGGGGCGGGCGCAGGCGCTGCGGCAGTACGGACTCGACCCGGCGGCCGTGCTCGCGGGCGGATGAGCGGGTCGGTTACACCCCCCGCCGAGAGGTGGGCGCGGTTCGGAGAACATTCGGCCCGGGTCTGGACGATGAGCCGTTGACGCGCCAGCGGTGCTTCGCGCGCGTCGTGCGTCTGGAGATCGAGCAGGCGGCCTCGCCCGACCTGCGGCGCTGGCTGGCCGACAAGCTCTCCATCGAGCCGGCGGACGTCTACGACATGCCCGACGGTAGCAGTGTGCAGGCGCTGGCGGAGGTCGCCGAGATCCCGAGGCCGGACCTGCGCTTCCCGCCCTTCCGCCCCGTCGTGCCCGCGCCGCTCGCGGGCGTGCAGGAGGGGGCCGGCCCCAGACTCCCGCCCCAGGCTCCCGCGCCGAGGGGCGGCAATGGGGCGGCAACGGGGCGGCAGGGGGCGGCAGCGCTCCGCGCCCGGGCCGACC
>DATMBH010000160.1:0-5938 GCA_035559335.1 Gemmatimonadales bacterium | reverse complement strand
TGGGCGGTAACGGCTACTCGAAGGACTTCACGGTCGAGCGCCTGTACCGCGATGCGCCGCTGCTGCTCATCGGCGGGGGGACCAACGAGCTGCAGCGGCTCATCATCGCGCGCGGATTGTTGGAGAGGTACAAGAGCGTGTAACGCGCGATGCACGATCCGCACCTCGAGATGCTCGTCCACAAGCACCGCTCGGTGCAGGAGCTGCAAGAGGCTCTGGCGATCCCAGTTTTTCCGGCTGCACCATGCTGCATCCGAGTGACTAGTCGCCGTCGCGCAGCGTGGTACCGAAGAGGACGACGCGGTTGGGGTCCATCATCGGCCCGAGCGAGACTTGATACGCTTTCTGACCCTTCAACCCTTGTACTCAAATCGGTGAAGACTGCCTTTTATGACGTATGTTCAAATGAATGCTCAGCCGGCGAAACAGGCGGTCTTCCATGCCGTCTTCCTCCTGAGTAAACAACCGGCCGCCTCGCACTTCATGCGACAGGATGGGGTGCTCGGGCGCGAAGCACCAGTGAAACGGTCACGATCCAGACGATGAACAGCAGAAGCATGCCCAGCCCGTAAGGACCCGTCGGGCTTGCGAAGGGACCTGTGGTCACCACGACCGATGCGCTTCCGACGAGCCAGCTGGCCGCGACCAGAAGTCCCAAGGCCGTCAGCCATCGGGGCATCCAGGGGACCGGGGCGGTCGCGAGCGCAAACGCGCCGACAAGCACGCTCACCAGGGGGTTTCCCACGTTCAACATCAGATTTCCCATGTCGAACAGCGCCCGCACCAGGTTGGCGTCGCCGTCAGAAGCCACACCGAACCCAAGCGTTGCGCTGACAGCTGCGCCCGCGAGAGAGAGGGCCAGGATGAGCACGCCGGAGCCAAGGACTGCTGTGGCGGCTACGCGTTGCGATACCGAGGTCCAGAGCGTCTCGAACAGCCAGCACACGAAGAGGAGGAAAGGCAAAGCGGCCAGCGCCTGCAAAAGTGCGTACGTTCGCACTCCTGTTGCGTGCTCAGCGAAATGTGCGCGGATGGCTTCACTAGTGGCTCCGGGTGGAGGCGGCAGGGGGACTACAGAAAACGACGCGATCAACAACCCGACGAACACGATTGCGGCCGCAGGTCCCCACCAGGATCGATATGTCTCCTCGCCTGCTCGTCGGTCACTCCGGGTTGTCTGCGATGGCATGGCGATCTACTTCCTTTCTTAGCGGACGTTCCGCCCAACGTCTGGCCGCTCAGCCGCGAGCGGCGCTCACAGACCTCTCGAATGACTACGACGGCTCCGCGCCTGGCGCAGGCTGCAGCAGCCGGTTAGGCCGCCGATTCCGTGCCGCAACGAAGCTCACCTGCGGCTAGCCAAGCAACCCGGTCGCCCACCGCGCGAACACGAGCCAGCCCTCAGTATTCGACACGACGAGCCGAAGGGGCTGCGAAACGATGATAAGCAGGCCTCCCCATAGCGTGACTGGATGCAGCCGGCCGCGTGTGCGGAAATCCCAGATCGCCAGCGGCAGCACGAACACGTCCGTTAGAGCGAAGAACGCCACCGGGCCAAAGGGACCTACGCCAGGCCAGGGCGCGATAGCGGCGGTGACCAGGTTAACGGTGGCAAGCAACATCCACCGCTTGTGGGTCTGGGGGTTTTGCCGCCGAGCAATCGCCAACCATGTGAATGCTGCGAACAAGGCGATGTCGAATAACGGGGTGGCGAGGAACTGAAGCGGTGGAACAGAAATGCCCAGAAAACCCGTAGGGCGACGAGCAGCGATCAGCGCCCCTAGCGTGCCAAGCACGACCATCGCGGCGGCCAGCACCGCGCTGGAGGGGCCGATCTTGCGATGCAGGCCAGTTCGCCCGCCGGCGACGAGTGAGGTCTGTACGACGAAAAGCACGACCCACGCGGTGAACACTGCGCCGTGCACATAGAAGATTGTCTCCGGGGGCGACGGCCAGCCCGGGAAGAGCGGCCGCAAGAAGAAGCTAGGTGCGAAGCCGACAATGACCGTCGCCAGGATTGCGAGCGCCATCCCCGTAAAGAAGCGGTGCTCGGCCGATGTGCGCCTGGAGGATGCCATCACTGTTGCCATTTGATTCCTCCTTCGTGGCCCACCGCAATTGCGTCACACTGTTCTACTCGGGGTTCGCTCGGGTCTACGCTCTGCTCCGACAGTCCTCGTGCCGCCCAACACGTATATCAACTGCGACTCAGGCCGTGGGCTGCTCTGAGAAAAGCCGCCGCGGCGGCTGGGCTAACCTTCTACAGGGCCCGACACACCCTCTCACCGCAATCGACGCGAGGGCGGCATTATAGCGGTGAGACGCGTTGCTCAGATCGATCGACTTGGGCCGCCGCACGGTCGGCGTAGATCGCCGCACCACCACCCCTCAGGAAGGCCTCCGCTGTAACAACCACCCCAGTCGCCGCCACGCCGACTGTCCTCGCACCATCGCCCCACGTCACGCCAGCGCCAGGAGGCTGTTGAGCCTGTGGAGGTCGTCGCCTCGGGCGGGCCGGGGCATCGTCCGAATGAGCCCGCGCGCCGGTCGGGTTACGCACGCTCGCCCCCCGATTCGCCTCCGTCCACGCCGCCGCCCGTCCCCGCCACCCCCGACGCGAGACCGCCAGCCTGCCCAGGCTCCACCCCGCGACGGCAATAGACGGCAATGTGCCCCTTCAATCTTCGGCCTCTTCCTCGTATTCCTCCAGCACGCTGTCCGACAGATAGGACAGATGTGGTTGCTCTGCCAACTCTCGGACGCTGTCATACGACAGATAGGTGCAACTCTCCGAGAGCGGCCCACGATCCAGCAGCGAAAAGACAGGCCGCCGAAGCTCCTGAAACACTTTTTCGCGGCGGGAGACTGGGGCAACGATGTGGAGCCGAATATCCATGTTGGGCTGTAGCGCCAACAGGTCCGCCATACGAAGGATGCCCGAGTAGACAGAGGTCGAGTGTTCCACCTCGAAGGCCCGCTTAATGGCACGACCCTTGAGCCAGAGGACGTCGATCTGCTCGATCGTCTTCAAGGTGGTCTCGTCGTAGTTCAGAGGGAGTCGCTCCAGGAGCGGCGGGTGATCTCCCTGCCACTGCGCGAGTACACTTGCGCGGTCGCTGCGAGGCACCCAGATCTGCATCCCCATCCGCGCACCGATCTCCACCAGGAGGGCCTGGATCTTTGTTGACTCTCGAAGCTCGGGGCGCCCTTCGTCTTCCTCACCCTCCGACTCAGCCTCCCCAGGTACCGTTACGGTAACGTCCTTGTCCGCTCGACGGACGCGGTGGATGGTTAGCTTCCGGTAGGTATCCTGGTCTACGGGATACGTGACTTCACTTTTGACCTGAGCCAGGAGCACCGTTTCGAGGAAGGCGCCATCGGAGTCATCGAGTTGAACCAAACTTCCACGGAGCTTTCCTGTCCAGGTCGAGGAACTCTTGGATTGACCGCGGGTGAAGGAGAGACGCTCCCAGACTTGGGCCTCGTGGATCGGAACGGCCTTTTCCACTGGCAGCCATACTAACTCCCGAACACGAAAGCGGACGACGAACGGATCGTTCTCAGGGTAGAAGATGGGTGTCTGATCGATGAAGGGCCCCTCCAGCACTTCCAGCAGACCCATCCACCTGGACAGCCTCGTCATGTAACAGACGAACTTGTCGCCGGATTTCACCCGCTGAGCGACATTCCGCTGCCGCAGGCGAAATCCGGAGATCGTCCGGTCCGAGCGCCCAAACGCTTCGTACGTTTCAGGGGAAAAAAGGTCTAGGTAGTAGGCCATCTCACACTACTCGTGACTCATGCTGCCGTCTAACGACATGGCGATGAGCGGCCCGCGGGCAACGTGACAATCGCCCGAAGCTGGACGCCACACTCGCAGACGCAGAATGGTTGGTCAAGCCTCCTCCCCGCGGGTCCGCTCCATCGCCTGGTTAGGCGGCAAAACGCTGCTACGATGTGGCTTCACCGCTCACCTTGAACTGCACGCCCCCTCCGTCCGGGTCCACGAGGCGACCGGCTTCCTTCGAGACTACAAGACGCTCCATAACCAGCCTCCCATCGTCGAGCGAACCAGCATCTCAGCGGCCCGCACAACGACTTGCCGATAAGCTGCGGGCGCCGCAGGCGACCGTCAGCTTCATGGGCTTGTTAGCCAGCATCCGCGCTTCGGCTGATCGAACTCCGCCGGTGAATCACTTGAGCACAGCCGGCCCACAAAGTCAGCCGTGAAGTCTCAGGCCACCTCCCGCGACAACGTGCGCTATGATCTGGAGCAGCAACAGCCACGCCGCAGCGTGAATCCACACTAGGCGCGCCCACCGCGGTCTCTTCTCAGGAACTTCCCGTCCGAACGGGGTCAGGCCACGGGGCCTACATACGTTCAGGGTAGTGATCCCCAGTAATATTACCAACCCGACGCCGGCATGAAGCAGTTCTCCCCGCAGCGCGGAATACGAGACGTCGCGAACGTTCGTAATCGCCGAGTCAGCAGCGATGGCCGCAACCGGCGTAACCACAGCCGACATGTGCTGCAGTAGCACGGCCACCGCAACCAGCGTAAGGTGCCAGGAAATGACGACCCAATAGTGTCGAAACAATCCCCATGGGGTGGCAAGCGAGATGGTAATCCCGGTGACCAAGGCAGATAAAGCGAGTGGCACGATGACATACCACCCAATCGCCTCCAGCGCGATCCACGCGGTGCGCAGGAGCTGATCACGCTGGCCCATCATAGCGGCTATGACTAGCGCAAGATAGGCGAGGACGGCCCCAATCCACCCCACGGAGACCGTAATGTGCGCTGTGAGGAGAAGCTTTCGAACCTTTCGATCCATCAGCCGCCTCCCGCGAATGCTGGCTAACGAAGCAGGCGCTGAGCCGCGACGACCCGCACGCGAAATCGTACAGCACGCGCCACTACGGTGATGCGGTTCGTCGTCGGCTCCAGCGGCGTCAGGCGCTATGGAACTGGCCCTCAAGCTGCCTCCACGCCTCAAGGCCGTGAAGTGACGCAGAGAAGAGGTGAACGACGGCATCATTTGCGACGGCGCGATACGCGGAGCCGAAGTCTTTCATCACCCAGCCTGCATCACAGTGCGAAATAACGAGGGTTTTCGAAACTGACATTTTCGTCCTCCTGGACCGCTAGGCGGGCTAACACGTATATCAACTGCGACTCAGGCCCTGGGCTGCTCCGAGAAAAGCCGCCGCGGCAGCCGGGCTAGACTTCTACAAGGCCCGACACACCCTCTCACCGCAATCGACGCGAGGGCGGCATTATAGCGGTGAGACGCGTTGCTCAGATCGATCGACTTGGGCCACCGCACCGGTCAGCGTAGATCGGTGCACCACCACCCCTCAGGAAGGCCTCCGCTGTAACAACCACCCCAGTCGCCGCCACGCCGACTGTCTTCGTGCTGTCGCCCCACGTCACGCCAGCGCCAGGACGCTGTTGAGCCAGTGGAGGATCGTCGCCTCCGGCTCGCCGTGGCATCGTCCGAATGAGCCCGCGCGCCGGTCGGGTTACGCACGCTCGCCCCCCGATTCGCCTCCGTCCACGCCGCCGCCCTTTCCCGCCACCCCCGACGCGCGACCGCCAGCCGGCCCAGGCTCCACCCCACCGATCCGCTGGACTCCGCACCCCAGCCCGCCCCGCCGCAGCACATGCGTGTACACCATCGTCGTCGACACGTCCCGATGACCCAACAACTGCTGGACGGTCCGGATGTCATACCCGTCGGCCAGCACCTGCGTGGCGAACAAATGCCGCATCACATGCGGGCCGACCCGTTTGGTGAGGCCGGTTCGGCGCCAGCCACGCGACGATTGCCCCTTACGGCCCGTATCGGACCTGCGACGGCGCCGTCGTCGTGGCGGTGCACAACCAGCACGAATGGACTCGGTTCTGCACCGACGTGCTCGGTCGTCCCGACGTGGC
>DATMBH010000159.1:0-9510 GCA_035559335.1 Gemmatimonadales bacterium | reverse complement strand
CAACCAGGATCTCTGCGCTGGCGACGATCGCGGTGAGGATGTTGTTGAAGTCATGCGCCACTCCGCCCGCCAGCCGGCCGACCGCCTCCATGCGCTGCACCTGCGCCAGCTGCGCCTCCAGCTGGCGGATCGGTGTCAGATCCCTCATCACGGCCGAGATCGCGCGCACCGCTCCCTCGCCGTCACGGTGCGCGATGATCACGGCCGAGGTGGGGATTCGGCGGCCCGACCGCGCCAGCAGCGTGACCTCCCCCACGAAGACTCCGTCGCGCGCGGCGGCTTCGAGTTTCTCTTTCGTGGACTCGAGTTGTTCCGGCGGGCAGAGGTCCACATACGTCAGGTCTGGAAGGTCCCCCGTCTCGGGAAGGTCGAGCATCCGCCGGCCCGCGCGATTCACGAACTCGATGCGGCCATCGGGAGTTCCGGTCCCCACGAAGTCCGTCGTGGACTCGATTATTGCGGCCAGCCTGCGGCGCTGCTCGCTTTCGCCGCGGACAGCCGACACGTCCACCATCACACCGAACATCTGGATCGGCTTGCCGTCCGCGCCGCGGTGGATGAGCGCGTTATCCACAATGGTGGCATAGCTGCCGTCGCCGCGGCGAAACCGGTACTCGTCAGTCCACTTGACCGCGCTGTTCCTGAATACCGCGCCGAAGCTGGACTCCACGCGCTGCCGGTCGTCCGGATGGACGCGCTTGATCCAGTTCTCGTAGCTCGGCGTTTCGGCCGAGGGGTCGATGCCGAACACCGTCAGCCAGGCTGGGTTCCAGTAGGCGCTGTTATCCTCCAGGCGCCATTGCCAGGCAGGCTCGGGCCAGTGCTCGATCAGCATCCGGAACTGCTCGGCGTCAACCGCGAGCTGGGCGAGCCCCTCGGCCACCATGTCTTTTGGCCGGGGCTTCCTCGCGGAAGGACGTTTTCGCGCGGGACGTTTCGGAGGCATGACTGGACCGGCTGGAAACTGCTCCCCAGTGGAAGCCGAGTCAACTCGGCGTTGATGCGACGCATCATGGCGGTTACGTTACCCGGACGCGGCACTTCACCCGGCGCCGCGGGGAGTGGTGGCCGAGAGGCTGAAGGCGGCGGTTTGCTAAACCGTTATACGGGCTAAAACCTGTATCGAGGGTTCGAATCCCTCCCACTCCGTTTCCCATGATCAGAGTCCGCTTCGCTCCGTCGCCCACCGGTTCGCTCCACGTCGGTGGGGCCCGCACCGCGCTGTTCAACTGGCTGCTGGTCCAGGCAGCGCGCCGCCGCGGAGAGGACGCGGTGTTCGTGCTGCGCATCGAGGACACCGACAAGGAGCGATCGACCGACGAATACACCCGCGTGATCCTCGACGGCATGAGCTGGCTGGGGCTCACGTACGACGAGGGGCCGCTGTTCCAGGCCGAGGGCATCGAGCGCCACCGCGCGGACGCCGAGCGGCTGCTGGCCTCGGGAAAGGCCTACGAGGATGCCGGCGCCATCCGCTTCAAGGTCCCGCAGGAGGAGATCGCCTGGGATGACCTGGTTCACGGGCCGATCAGCTTCCACGGCAAGGACATTGAGGACTTCGTGATCCTGCGGGCGGACCGCACGCCGGTATACAACTTCGCGGTGGTGTCCGACGACATCGCGATGCGCATAACGCACGTGATCCGCGGCGACGACCACATCTCCAACACGCCGAAGCAGATCGTGCTGTATCGCGCGCTGGGGGTGGAGCCGCCCGCCTTCGGCCACGTTCCGATGATCCTTGGCACCGACGGCAAGAAGCTCTCAAAGCGCCACGGCGCCACGGCCGTGGCCGACTACCAGCACGAGGGCATCCTGCCGCAGGCGATGGTCAACTTCCTGGCGCTGCTCGGCTGGAGTCCCGGTGGGGACCGCGAGCTGTTTTTCTCGCTGGACGAGTTGGTCGGGGCGTTCTCGCTGGCGGGGATCCAGAAGAAGGCGGCGGTATTCGACCCGCAGAAGCTGGCCTGGATGAACGCCGAGCACCTGCGCAACATGGGGCCGGAGCGCGTGGCCTCGCTGGTGGCTGACCGGGTGGACGGGCTTCCCCAGCAGCGGGTCCGCGAGCTAGTCGCCGCCGTGCTGCCCAGGAGCCGTACTCCGCAGGACGTCGCCGCCGCGGTGCGGGTGCGCGCCGGGCTCGACGTTCCACAGCTGGACGAGAAGGCCTCCGCGTACGTGGCGAAGGATCCCGCAGCTTATCGCCAGGCGCTCGGTGTCGTGGTCGAGGCGCTGACGCCGTTCGACGACTGGACGCCCGCCTCGCTCGAGGCCCAGTTGCGGCGGGTGGCCGAAGCGCACGGTTTGAAGGCCGGTCAGGTAATGCAGCCGATCCGGATTGCGCTCACCGGGTCGACGGTATCTGAGCCGGTGAACGAACTGCTCGCCATCGTGGGCAAGGTAGGCGCTCTGTCGCGGCTCAAGGCGGCGGCCGGCGCCGCGTAGCACACTCGCGCCTTGCGTCGCTCCGCATTCCTGTGGGCCGTTGGCCACGTCCCGCTGCTGCTCGCACTGTACGGCGACAGCGCGGGGCTCGCGCTCGCTTCACTCCCAAGCGGCTACGGACTCGCGCTCGCCATCCTGTTCGTTATTGAGGCCGCGTTCCTGTGCTCGCTGCCGTGGATCGCTACGCTTCCATTCAGCCGCTGGCCGGCGGTGTACGTGAGACTGGCTCCGCTTGCCACCGCGCTCGCCATGGTGCTGTTTGCCGTGGACGGGCGGCTGTACCGCGCGATGCAGATGCACCTGAACGGCCTGGTCGTCCGGGTGCTGCTGCAGCCCACCGGGTTCCACGAAACCGGGATCACGACGCTGGAGCTGGCCGCCGTGGCTGCTGCGGCGGCGGCATGGGTGGCATTCGCGCTGTGGATGGGCCCGCGGTTCATCACGCGCTTCGCCTCACCGCGGCGCACCTGGCCGTGGCTGCTGGTGCTGCTGGCGCTCCAGCTGGCCGACCGCGTGGCCTCCGCCTCGCTGGCCTTCCTGGGAGGGCCAGGCCTGTTCGCAGCGGCCCAGACCATGCCGCTCCAGGCGCCGCTGCGCATGAACAAGTTCCTGGGGCGCCTGACGGGGCGGCGGCCCTCGGAGGACATAGCGGCGGTGACGCGCGCCATTGCTGACGCCGAGTCGCGGGTACGTCCAGCGCGGGACCCGGGCACGGTGCGACTGGAGCGACGGCCCGACATCGCGCTCATCATTCTGGAGAGCCTGCCGGCCGGGTTCCTGGATTCTGCCACGATGCCTAACCTGTGGGGACTGGCTGCCCGCGGCGCGCGGTTCACGCGGCACTACGCCTCGGCCTCGAGCACCCACTACGCGTTGTTTGCGCTGCTGTACGGACTCGACAGCCGCCGCCTCGAGCACACCATCGCCGCGGGGCGCCGGCCACTGTTGTTCGGAGCGCTGCGGGCGAACGGCTACCGGATGCGGCTGCTTGCCGCCTCGTCGGTGGACTGGATGGGGCTGCGCGAGAACGTGTTCGGCGAAGTGGCGGAAGCGCTGGAGACCGAGTTCGGCGGCACCGGCAACGCGCGCGACGCCGACCTGCTGCGCTCGGCGGAGCGGTTCATCGCCGAGTCGGACAGCAGTCCGCTGTTCCTGTTCGCGTTCTTCGACGGCACGCACTTCCCCTACACGTTTCCGTCCGACAGTGCCCCGTTCCGTCCCTACTGGCAGGGCAGCGGTGCGCTGAGCGCGTCGCGGGCGCCGTCGGCAGAGGTGGTGGCGCGGGCCCGCAACGCGGCCCACACGGTGGACCGCAGGCTGGCAACGCTGCTGGGCATGCTGCGCGGGCGCGGCCGCGAGCTGCTGGTCGTGGTTGTCGGCGACCACGGGGAGGAACACGGCCAGCGCGGGCGCATCGGCCACGGCAACGACGTCACCACGCTGCAGACCCACGTGCCGATGGTGATCGCGGGCCCGGGGGTCCCAGTGTATGCCAGCGACGCGGTGACCAGCCATGTGGACATCGCGCCCACGATCCTGGCGCTGCTGGGCGATACGGTGCCGGCCTCACGCTGGTCCGACGGCGTATCGATGTTCGACGCGACGCCGCGGGACTTCGTGCTCACGACCGTCGGCTGGGAGCCGCGCTACGCGGTGATCGGCTCGCAGCTCAAGGCCACGTTCTTCGGTCTGGATGGAGGGTTCGGCCGCGTGAGCCTGACGGACCCAGCCGACAACCCGCTGCCTGACGCTGACAGGAGACTGAGGGAGTCGGCCGGGGCGATATTGGGGGCGTTGAGGAGCGGAAGGTCGAGGCGTGACTAAGAAGGCATGAAAGGCTCCAGCCCATCAGCCGCCACTGATCACGGTATCGCCCTCTCCCTCTCCTCCCTTTCCCTGCGCCGCCGCTCCTCGCGCTCCCGGTCCACCCGCTCCCTGATCTCCCGCACCGCGCGGCGGAACTCGTCCTCGCCCTCGGCGCGCGCCGCCGCGCGCATGATCTCGGCGCGCATTGCGGCGATGCGCCGGTTCATCATAGCCTGGTCAACGTTGCCCTGCGGTAGGTCCAGCAGCGCCAGCACCGCGGAAGGTATGGTGAACGCCCCGAGGTGGATGCCCCGCTCGTCTATGCCGTAGGTGCGGCCGTTGCGCTCGAAAGTCCAGCGCGGAAGCTCGTCGGGTGAGCGGGTCGGATTGCGGCGGATCGAGTCGGCGATAGCCAGCAGCCGCCGCCGCGCGATGGAGTCGATGTCCAGCGGCCGATCGCCAATGACCTGCGGCGCGATGTAGTTGGGCCGCACCCACACCCTGCTGTCGGTGAACTGCGGGGTGAGTCCGGCCCTTCCCCTGCCTCCCGGCCTGCCGCCCGGAACACCACCCGGCACTCCACCGGGCTCGGAAGGCGCTCCCGGGTCGCCCACCTCAACCTGCGGCTGCGCCGCAGGAGCCGGCGCCGGCTCGCGCGGCGCTGTTAGGGGCCGCGCGCGAGGTGCCGCAGGAGGCGGCGGCGGACCGAGGTCCATCACCACCGGAGTCGGCGGCAGGGGCGGCACGTCGAGCAGGAAGCCCAGGGTGCGGCGCGGCGCTTCGACCAGCCAGCCGCCGTAGGACAGCACCAGGAACAGCACTAGCAGCCCATGCGCGCCCAGCGAGCCGACTATCCAGCGGGGCCTGGTGCGCTTCGCCGGCGGAAGAACGAACCGCTTACGCTCGCGCAAGCACCCTTCCCACCCGCATCGCTGCCTCCTCGAGCCGCGATTCGTTCACTGTCAGCGCGATGCGGAAGAAGCCCTCAGCCGAAGGACCGAACGCCGAACCCGGCAGCACGATCACGCCCTCCTCGTCCATGGCGATACGCGCGAATTCGGCCGAGGGCAGCGCCTCCGGCAGCGGGACCCACAGGTACATCGTTCCGCGTGGCGATTCGACTTCGAAACCCGCGGCACGCAGCGCGGCAACGGCCACGTCGCGACGGCGTGCCAGCGCCTCCCGCACCGGAGCGACCAGTTCCTCGGCGCGGTCCAGCGTGGCGGCCGCCGCCTCCTGCACGGCAAGGAACGCTCCGGTGTCGTAGAACGACTTCACCCGCGCCAGCGCCGCGATGAGTTCGGAATTGCCAGCGGCCCAGGCCACCCGCCAGCCGGTCATCGAGAACGACTTGGAGCAGGAGTGGAACTCCAGCGCCACGTCCTTCGCGCCCGGGATCTCGAAGATGCTGGGCGCACGGTAACCGTCGAAGGTCAGCTCCACGTAAGGGTTGTCGAAGGCGAGGACGATCCCGTGCTCGCGGCACAGCCTGACGGTGCGCTCCAGGTACTCGCGCGGCGCCACCGCGCTGGTAGGGTTGTTGGGGTAGTTGAGGAACACCATGCGGGCGCGCCGCAGCACCGCTTCTGGCAGCTCCTCCAGCTCCAGAAGGAAGTCGGTGCGCGGGGTGAGCGGCACCACGTGCGGATCGGCCCCGGCACAGATCGTCCCGCCCAGGTAGCACACGTAGCCCGGTTCCGGAACGATGACCACATCACCCGGGCCGGCGCACGCCAGGACCAGATGGGCCAGCCCCTCCTTCGAGCCAACCAGGGGAAGCACTTCGGCCACGGGGTCGAGCTGGGTTCCGAAGCGGCGTGCGTGATAGCGCGCGATGGACTCGCGGAACCGCAGCGAGCCGAGCTGCCATGCATAACGGCTCATGGCGGGGTCCTGAGCCGCCTCGCTGAGCGCGCGCACTGCCGGGTCCGGCGGCGGGAAGTCCGCGTCGCCAGCCCCGAGGTCGATCACGTCCACTCCGGAGGCCAAGAGTTCGCGCTTGCGGCGCGGGATGTGGGCCAGCGCGTACACCGGCAGCTGTCCCAGTCGCGAGGCGGTCCTGATCGGCTTCATTGATTCCCGTGGTTGATGGTCATACCCGCTCGGCCTCGACCGGATTCCTCAGCACGCCCACTCCCGGTATCTCGACCTCGACGACGTCTCCGGGCGACAGCGGGCCGACCCCTTCCGGCGTTCCAGTGAGCACCAGATCGCCCGGCTCGAGCGTCATCGCCAGGGAAATGTACGCGAGCAGGTCGGGGACCATGAAGATCATGTCGCGGGAGCGGCCGTGCTGGCGGACTGCTCCGTTCACTCGTCCAATCACCTCGAGCGACGTGAGATCGAAGCTCGCGTCAACCTCCAGGACCCGGGGGCCGACCGGGCAGAAGGTGTCGAAACCCTTGGCCCGGGCCCACTGGCCGTCGGTCTTCTGAAGATCCCGTGCCGTCACATCGTTGGCGCAGGTGATGCCGGCCACTGCAAGCCGGGCCTCGCCGGGCGTTGCGCGGCGCAGCCTCCTTCCCACCACCACCGCGATCTCGGCCTCGTGTTCAACCCGGCTGCTCGCCGCCGGGAGCACTATCGGTTCCCCATCGCCGATCAGAGCAGTGGACGGTTTGAAGAACAGCAGCGGCTGCGTCGGCACTTCGTTGCCAAGCTCCCGGGCGTGCGCCGCGTAGTTGCGCCCGACGCACACGATTTTGCCGGGCCTAGATGGAAGCGCTAACACTACCACCCCTCCTCGTCATCGACCGCGTCTGCCGCCCGCGGCTCGGCCGCTGCGAGCGGCCGCGCGCCCGCGGCACCGTGGACCTCGAAGAACTCCGCTACGCGCTCGACCACCCGCTCCCACGGACCGACGAACCGGTCCGCGTCAGGCAGTCCGCGCAGCAACGCGGAGCCATAACGCTTGCGCAGCACCCGCGGATCCAGCAGCACGACCACCCCCACGTCAGTACGACTGCGGATCAGCCGGCCGAAACCCTGCTTGAGCTTGAGCGCCGCGAGCGGAACCAGATAGTCGTTGAACGGATCGCCGCCAGCCGCCGCGATCGCCTCGAGCCGCGCGGCGGTGATTGGCTCGGTGGGAACGCGAAACGGCAGCTTCGCCAGCACCAGGGCGCGCAGCGCCTGACCCGGTACGTCCACACCCTCCCAGAACGAGTCGGTCCCGAGCAGGATCGCGTTTCCGGCCTCCCGGAAGCGGCGCAGCAGCGCATCGCGCGGCAGCTCGCCCTGGGTCAGCAGCTGCCAGCGGCCCATCACGTCGCGACGATCGCCCAGCATTCCCGCCACCCGGCGCAGCGCGCGATGGCTCGTGAACAGTACGAACATGCCGCCGTCGGACTCAGCGGCGATCTCCGCCACCGCGCGCGCGGTGGCCTGGTCGTGTTCCGCCGCCGACTGTGCCGGATCGGGGATGTCGTCTGGTATCGCGAACAGGCACTGGTCCCGGTAGTTGAATGGCGACGGCAGTACTTCGCGCGCGCCGCCGCGCACCGGTTCCAAGTCGAGCCCGAGGCGCCGCTCGAGAAACTCGAAGCTGCCGCCGGCGGCCAGTGTCGCGCTGGTCAGGACCACCGATTCGACCCGGTCGAAGACCAGCTCCCTGAGCATCGGGGCCAGTTCCAGCGGCGCAGTGGCCAGCGCGACGTGGGCCGCGCCGCGCCGCTCCAGCCAGCGCACCATCGGAGTCTGGCCCGGGGGCTGGCGGAGCGCCGCCGTGACCGCATCGCGCGCGGCGTCCAGGCGCGCCGCTATGCCCCTGAGCTCGCCTGACAGCTGCGCCAGTCGCTCCGGAACCGGCCCGTCCTCCTGCGCGCCGAGGCGCGATATCACGGCCGCCAACTCCTCGCGCAGCGTGCCGAGCGCGTACTGAAAGCCCTCGAACGCCTGGTCCAGCCCTTCGTTCCACACCGGCTCATCGGCGAAGCCTTCACTCAACCGCTGGACGTTGTCCGCGCTTCCGGCCAGGTATCGCTCCAGCAGTTCGAACAGCAGCCGCGCCGCCGACCGCGACCGCTCGACGGCCGGCCGGACTCGGACCGCCAGGCGTTCCAGGAGGGGTGGGCCGGTCAGCGCGTCGGCCTCGGCGACGAGCGCCTGGCGCAACGCCGGGAGTACGCCCCGGCCACCGCGCTCCAGGCGCGCCAGCAGGCGCTCAACGCCGCGGCTGGACACGCGCTTACCCAGGTGTTCTGCGGCCACGTCCTCGAGATGATGCCCCTCGTCAATCACCAGCCGGCGGTACGGCGGCAGCACTGCAGCGTCATCCCAGTTCCCCTGCACGCGGCGGATCGCCAGGTCGCTGGCCAGCAGGTGGTGGTTCACGACCACGACGTCCGCCTCGGCGGCGCGGCGCCGCGCCTCGAACACGAAGCACTTGTCGAAGTGGCGGCATCGCAGCCTGGTGCAGAGGTCGGATTCCGCCGCGATCTCGTCCCACACCTCCTCGGAGGGCGTGAAGGGCAGGTCCGAGCGGCTGCCGTCCGAGGTGCTCCGGGCCCAGGCTCCGATCGCCTCGAGTTCGTCGCGCCGCTCCGGCTCGAACAGGGAGCCCACCTGGGCAAGCGCCTGCTGAAGTCGCGCCAGGCACACGTAGTTGCGCCAGCCTTTGAGCAGCGCGAACCGCACCGGCCGATCGGCGGTGGACAGGGCGCGGGCCAGCACCGGCAGGTCCTTGCCGACCAGCTGCTCCTGCAGGTTGATGGTGTTGGTGGAAGCCACGGTACGCTCGCCGTTCTCGATCGCCCACAGGATCGCCGGCACCAGATAGGCGAACGACTTGCCCACGCCGGTCCCCGCCTCCAGCAGCGCCACGCCACCTTCGTTAAAGGTGTCGGCGATGTAGGCCACCATGTCGCGCTGGCTGGGGCGGTCCTCGAGCAGGCTGAGGGCCTTCGCCACGCCGCCGCTGGGGGCCAGCAGGCGCGAGGCGGCCACTGGGTCTATCGGCCGGATCGAACGCGGCCTGGGAACCTCGACCACCACATACAGGTCGGTGGCGTCGTTGTTGACGATACCGAATCCGACTCCCGCATCGTGGAACCGCGCGGCGACGTCGAGGTCCGCGGCCGAGGGCTCGAGCACACCCGACGGATGGTTATGAAGCAGCATCTGGCCGCGCGAAGCGACTCCCGGGAGCGCGAGCACGGCGTCGACCGTGCCCCGCGCCACCACCGCGGCGGCGACGATCGTGCCTTCGGCATCGAGGTCTGCGACGAACGAGACCTCGCGCCCGCCGGCCTCCGCGACAGC
>DATMBH010000158.1:0-5767 GCA_035559335.1 Gemmatimonadales bacterium | reverse complement strand
TTACATCGAGGGCGTAGACAACACGCTGTTTGCCTCGATCATCTCCCTCGACACAGCGACCGGCCTCGCCTACATCGGTGGCGGCGGTGGCCAGACCCCCGGCTTCACTATTGTGGATACTCGCACCGAGCAGGTCGTCGGCACCCAGTTCGTCGGGCTTGGAGTTGCAACCGTTACCGCGCATCAGGGGCGGCTGTACGTCGGCGAAGCGTGTACGAACGGAAGGGTCTTTGTCCTCGACGCAGCTTCGCGGGCCGAGGTGGGACGAGTCGAGCCGAACATCACCTACACCGGAGGTGCCTGCAACAACTCGTGGGTGCGCGCATTCCATAGCGATGGAAGCACGGCTTGGGCGATTGTCGTGAACGCCGGTATCCTCGAGTTCGACGCCCGTTCGCTAGCGGTCATTCGACGCTTCGACGTCAGGCCACCAACTGGAGATGGCGACTACGGCGTGGTTCGCGGTCTCGCCTTGCTGAATGAACGCTGGCTTTATGGTGCCAGGCTTGAGGGGGGGATTGACGAAATCGACCTGACGACAGGGCTGGTGACCAGTCACTACCCCACTTTGCGCCCGCCCGACCCTTCGCTTAGAGAGCTCGCGATACTGCCATCCCGCGGACTCATGTTCGTGACGGGAGATCCCGATGCTACGGGCCCCGCTAACGTGCGGGCCCCCATCCTGCTCCAGGTTCCCGGACTGCGGCTACGCTATGCATTCCCTCAGCGACCGGGTCGCATTCACGACAACCTGGCGGTTCACCCCGACGGCAGGCGCGTCTACGTGATGGCGGAGTTCGACGTGGACGTGTACATCGTGCGCCCCTAGGCTCCAGCCCGCTCCAGAGCCCGTGGGGACTATCTTCCTCCCATCATGTCCAAGCGCCGCACGCGGCCGCGCTGCATCATCCATCCATGTTCGCCGTCCGCCGCCGCTTCCCCAGCATGGGTCAACGGCGTCCTTCGAGTCGTACCAGGACAAATCCTGATCGTCGAACGAAAGAGGCGGCACATACCAGGCGGTCATGTCCTTTTCTAGCCCAGCCAGATCCGTGCCGTTGGTCGGGTTGCCGTCGCCGTAGGCGCAGAGGTTACTGCAGCCCTACGTTTCCGGGTCGGAACTCGGCGTCGAGCAGCGTCGCCGCACCCTGGTTAGTACCCTTCTGCCCAGCGCGTCGTAAAGGTGCTCCTCGAATACCGTTCCCAACGACCCGTCTCGCTTCGATCCCTACAACGAATAAACACGGAGTGTCAAAGCGGTTTGTGGACCGGCCCCAGTGTTCTGAGCCCGCTTGCGCGATTCACCCGCATCTCCACGTTGTATGCCCGCGAGCGCAGATTGAGAGTCACCACCCAGAACTCCGCAACAACGGAGTCACTTGATGCGTCCCGCTCAACCATTAAGTCGACCGTAGCGGAGTCCACAAGCGCCGTGTCTCCGGGCGAGAAATGGCCGCCAGGAACCGATTCCCCACGCGCAAGCGCACCGACCGCCGCCGCCACCAGTGAGCAAGCCACACCCGCTCCAGCCATGCCAGTTCTGACCGAATGCGGCACAGGATGCTGTGGACACGGGTTTTCGGCGACGATTTCAGCTAACACACGATCGACCGGAGCACCCTTGTCCTCGGAACCACAGGCGTAGGCGACAGTTAACAGCACCACGACGATGAGCCATCTCATTGGATCGTTACCTCAGTCACCGCGAATCCACCGCGTTCTGAACTCGAAAGTCCGTGAAGTCGCTCACGCCATTCCTATCCCAATCCCCAGCACGACCCCCTCTAGTCCACCCGAACCAACCATCCGGGTCATCACACCCTTCGAACGTACCCAAGCACCCCCGCCACTGGTCCAACCTCGGCGTGGCGGTCATCGCGTAGACGACTGATGCCTCCTTACTCAACCCATCCAGGTCTCTAACCGCGCCGGGCTACCACGCGTCGCTGCGCTACTCCCTGCGCCGCATCTCAAAGGTTCCGCTCGCACCACGGACATAGCCGCTGACGGACCAATGGCCGATGATGCGGTCGTCTCGCAGAGTCCCTTGGAGTACAACACCACCGTGGTCAGGGGCGGGGTTGAGAACAATCAGCACTGAGTCGGCACCCTCGCGTCTTGCTCCGGCAGCTCGCCAAGCCTGACCGGCGTCAACCTGAACCTCGAGACTGTCGACAGCGAGGCTGTGCGTACCGGCATGCGTGGCTGCAGCGATGCCCAGCCACCCTGAAGCGTCGCCCGTGGCCGGGTGGAGCGCGATCGTGCCGCGCAGCTCATTACCACGCGCCGGGAGGCCGTTTCTTGGCGGAACCTCGACTGTGAGGCGCGCCTCCCAAGTTCCACCGAGGGCGTCGGCAGGGGCCACGCAAGCCGATCGCGGTGCAGCGGCCGAGCAGGCGGCCAGGATGATTGTTGCCAGGCACCATGAACGCATCGTAATCTCCGCGCCGTTGCCTCAGAATCGCCGCGGAGGCCCGATGCTCCTGCCTTCCGCCGTCGAGAGCTCTCGACTGAACCGAATCGTGAACATCTCCGTGGATCGCGCCAGGTCCGTAAAGCCAGCCTGTGCCTGTTCGGAGCCGTGACTAGGCCACGTCGAAGTACGTCCCGGCTCGACCCGCGCTCCGTTGGTCCAGCTGACCCTTAAGGCGCCCTACCACGCAAGCCTGAGACCCGCGGCGAAACTCCGGTCCTCAGACACCTAACTGCCAGACTCGGCCGTGGCTGGTGCTCGAAGTGAGGCCCGGCAACCCGGATACGTCGCGAGCGGTCCAAGAAAGACCTGGCCCACCGCCGCTCACGAAAGGCCCGACAACCCCGAAGCGCCGGAGAGAGCCTAACGTTAGATACGTCCCTCCACTCTTCTCCGTACGTGCTCATCGCCATCACCAGCGCGCATGACGCGGAGGTAGTATGCGGTTACTCCAATAATCGGCATGCACAGCAGCGTTAACCAGACCGAGCGACGGGAGCCTCGCAGGTCGCTGTTGGAGCGGAAGTGAACAACGGTTCCGACGGTCGCCATCGCCAACGAAGCGAACATCACCATTGCTGCCACGGTGTCCGCTGCGGTTCCGACACGCAGCGGCAGGTTCGCAAACAAGACTACCGCGTAGAACGCTAGAAGCAGGGCGCCAACGTGCCGGGATAGAATCATATTCATTCCTGCTCTCGGGGTCCCAAGAAAGGGGCAAGGCCGGCTCTCAGTCGGTCAATCGCGGCTGGGATGTTCAAGCTAACGCTCGCTTGGATTCCACCAATCGGCACCGGGCCGGCAAAGATCAAGGGTATCGTGCCTTAGACCGAAATCGTCCCGTCACCGCCCGGGTTCGTGCGTGTGGTTTATCCGCACTGGCGCTACGTTGACCCCCTGGGCCCGGCGCGGATCCGACAATCCACCTGCGGTGTCACCCGACGGCCGCCGAGCTGGCACCTGATCGCGCTGGGACTGGCCGCGGACGCCTCAAAGTGTCATGGCGATTCTGCGCTTTCCCACGACCCAAGATCCGCGATCTTGCCAACATAGGTCCCGCCAACTTGAACCGCGTAGCCCCGTGCAGGCGATGGGGTGAGTATCCTCCGAACCTCGTACTCCACATCTCGGTGCTCGACAAGATCCACGCCCAAGAGCTCAACCTCCACAACCTCGCCGTCCGTGAATCGGAGTATCACAAGCCTGCCCAGGTACTCGCGAAGCTGCTCAGGGTTAGAGTTGGCCATGTGCTACGGCTCCGGAAATTGCACGTGAACGTTACCTCCGTGACCGTTCTCCAAGTTGACGTGGCCTTGCCCAGGCTCCGGACGGTACTTAGCTCCAGTCTGTGGATTCCGTACCCCGACGTGCTCGTGCGAGAGCAGGCGATCACGCATCGGCACTCGGTTGCGTCCAACGTGCAACTCTCCGGCCGCCTCCGCCTCAGCTCGACTCGCCAGTCGTGTCGGGACATTCTCAGTTGCTCGGGGCGCCAGCCCGACGGCACGCCCAATCCTTATCGCTGAGCCGACACCAGCAGTGACACCACCCACCACCGCACCAGTGGCGGCCGTGCTTGCGACACCCTCAAACGCGGGTCTACCATTCAGTCTGTTAAGCGCGATTTGTTCGACTGCGCCGGTCAGGGCTCCAACAACAGCGCCTTGTGCGGCCTCAGCCAAGACCGCAACCGCGGCCACACGTTAAGGACAGAGGCCAAACGGATCGGTATAGGCTAACCGTTTATTGCCAACCTAACTGTATTGGTTGACCCCGCCGACGAGGACGTAGACCAGGCCACCCAGACTCTTCAGCCGCCCAGCTCGCGCCTCGCGCAGCCTCGCTAGAACCCCGCGCACTAGCGCGAAACCTGCCGCCGCGCCATCTCCGCCGCCCGGGCCTTGTTGATCAGCCACTGCTGCGGCAAGCTCACGATGTTCGACACCGCGTAGTACAGATTCACACCCGAAGCGAAGTTGGCGAACAGCACCGTCATCATGATCGGCATCACGGTGGTCATCATCTTCGCCTGCGGATTGGGCGGCATCCCCGTCTGGCTCAGCTTCGATAGCGCGTACATCGACACGCCCATCACCAGCGGGATGATGTAATAGGGGTCCTTCAGCGACAGGTCGGGCAACCACAGAAACGGCGTGCCCCGCAGCTCGATCGCGTTCGAGAACACGAAGAACAGCGCCAGCAACACCGGGAACGGCAGCAGCAGCGGCAGGCACCCGCCGAAGGGGTTCACCTTGTGCTCCCGGTACACCTTCATCATTTCCTGCTGCAGCCGCTGCGGGTCGTTCTTGTAGCGCTTCTGGATGTCCTGCAGGATAGGCTGCACCGCCATCATCGCCACTTGGCTCTTCATAGCGCGCTGGTTCAACGGCCACAGCACCAGCCGCACCAGCACTCCGAAGATCACCAGCACCGCCCCGAACGACAGCTTCAAGTTCTCGTGCATCCACAGGAACAGCTGCGTGATCCACCGCGCCACCGGCATCACCAGCGGCCGGAAAATCCAGCCGTAGGGCGAGGCCCGGTCCAAGTCCCGGCCCAGCGGCCGGATCGTGCCCTGCTGGATCGGTCCAAGATACAGCTGATAGCGCGCCATTCCGTCCGGACCCACCGGGATGGCCACCCAGGTCTCGGCCGCGATCGCCGTGCGGCCCCGCCGCTCCATCCCTTGCATAACTGCGCCTGACAACGTGGCCCGGGTCGAATCCGGCGACAACACCGCGCCCAGAAAGTACTTCGACTTCACCGCCACCCAGTCCAGCGGCCCGCTGATCTCCTTCAGCTCGCCCGGATCCACCGAGCCGAACCCGTGCACCTCCGGCGCCTCGCGCGGCCGCCTGACGGACACGCCATACTTGCGGTAGTTGTCGGCGCTGTCTCCCTCGGCGTTCCGGAACCCCGTGCCCAGACCCACCAGCAGCCGGCCGCCCCGGCCCACCAGCGGCTCCAGCCGCGCCTCGACCGCGATTACGTACGGCTGCGGCGTCCAACCGTAGCGGAAGCTGACCGCGCCTAACGCAGTCGCCGCGGTGAACCCCAGCGCGCGGCCCCGCTCAATGGCGAAGTTGGCGGTGTCGAGCGCAAGCGTCTCGCGCTCCACCAGCAGCCGGTGCGCCAACAACCGGTCGCCGGGACGTACCAGCCTGACCGCCCCGGAATCGCCCGAGCCGAAGCTGCGGTACTCGGGAAGCGTCGCCTGCTCGATCGCAGCGCCGAGCGACGTGAACCGATAGGCAGCCAGCTCGTTCGCCAGCGATGCCGTATCGCCGCCGGCCG
>DATMBH010000157.1:0-2782 GCA_035559335.1 Gemmatimonadales bacterium | reverse complement strand
AGGAGATCAAGAAGAGCTACGAGGAGTACGTGCTGCAGGTGGGTGAGCAGATCGCCAAGAGCACGACCCACTTCACCGACGCGCTGAACGAAATCCTCGCGGGCGGTCAGAAGATCTTCTGATGCGACTGCTGATAATGGCGGCGGCGGCGTACCTGGTGGGGTGCGTCCCTGCCGCCTCGTTTGCCTCGCGGAGGGCGCCGGCGGGGTGGCGCACCGCGCTGGCCGCCGCGGCCGATGTCGTCAAGGGCCTGGTGGCCGCCGTGTGGTTCGCCGCACCCGGGCCGCTGGGAATCGCGGCCGCTCTCACGCTGGTCGTGGTGGGGCACCAGTACCCGCTGATTGGCGCGAAGACCCAGCGCGGGCTGGGAGTTGCCGCTGGGGCGAGCATGGTTGTCACTCCTGTGGCTGCGCCGCTGGGGTTGGTCATCTTCGGTCTGGTCTATGCGATCAGCGGCTACTTGGAACTGGCCGCATTGGCAGCGGCGGCGCTGACGCCGGTTGCCGTGGGCTACCTTGCCGGCTGGCCCCTGGCCGTGATCCTTGCGCCGGCCGCCCTGTTGCTGGTGATCAGGTCGCGCCGTTCGCTCGCGGCGGTGCTGACTGGAAGGGCGCGCCGCCACCTCTGGCGCGGCGACACTTCACGCGGTTAAATTCTTTTCCGGTAAGAGCTTACCGTGGGGCTTGGAGTGCGCGAGCCACGCGCCTTCAGCGCCCCACTTCGCCATCGAGACCCATGATCGAACCGCAGCTAAAGGAAGGCCTCCGGGAACTCGACCGCCGCCTCGCCGAAATCCGGGGCTATCTTTGACGTCGAATCCAAGCTGAAGCGCCTGCAGGAACTCGAGAGCCGGATGGCGTCTGCCGGCTTCTGGGACAAGCCCGACGCAGCCCGCCACACTGTCGAAGAAGTCAAGTCGCTCAAGGGCTGGACCCAGCCCTTGGCCGAGCTGCGCTCGCGGGTGGACCAGGCCATCGAGCTGGCTGAACTGCTGAGTCACGAGTCGGATCCCGACCTCGAAAAGCAGCTGGCCGCCGAGGTTGTTACGTTAGGCAGGGAACTGGAGGCGCTGTCGCTCCGGGCGCTGATGCAGCATGAGGAGGACCGTCTCGGGGCGCTGCTGACCATCCACCCGGGCGCTGGCGGTACCGAGTCGCAGGACTGGGCCGAGATGCTGATGCGCATGTACAGTCGCTGGGCCGAGCGCCACGGCTACGAGGTTGCGGTGCTGGACCTGGTGCCTGGTGAGGAGGCGGGCATCAAGTCGGCCTCGGTGGAAATCCGCGGCGAGTATGCCTACGGCTATCTCAAGGCCGAGCGCGGCGTGCACCGGTTGGTGCGGATTTCGCCGTTCGACTCTCAGGCGCGGCGCCACACTTCCTTCGCGTCGGTGTTCGCGTACCCGCTGGTGGATGACACCATCGAGATCGACCTGCGTGAGGAGGACATCCGGATGGATGTGTTCCGGGCCTCTGGCGCCGGCGGGCAGCACGTCAACAAGACTTCCTCAGCCGTTAGGCTGACCCATCTGCCCTCCGGCATCGTGGTGAGCTGCCAGCAGGAGCGCTCGCAGCACAAGAACCGAGCCACGGCAATGAAGATGCTGCGTGCCGCACTGTACCAGCGCGCGCTGGACGAGCAGGAGCGCAAGCGCCAGGAGCTTGACGCGGCGAAGACCGACAACAGCTGGGGCAACCAGATTCGTTCCTACGTGTTCCAGCCGTACACCATGGTGAACGACCACCGCACGGAGTTGAAGGTGGGCGACGTCCAAGCGGTAATGGACGGGGAGCTGGACCCCTTCATCGAGGCGTTCCTGAAGCAGGAGGCAGGCAACAGGAAGCAGGGGGCAGGTAACAGGCTGCGGGGAGCGGCGGCGACATGAGTACGGCCGAGCGGTCGTTTGTGGAGGCGGCGCGGCGCGAGAAGCTCGAGGCGCTGAGGGCGCGGGGTGTCGTTCCGTTTGCCTACCGGTTCGAGCGCACGCATACGGCTGCCCAGGCGCTGGCTTCCTTCCGCGATGGCGGCGAGGTAGCAGTCGCGGTTGCGGGCAGGCTGGTGGCGCTGCGGGGGCACGGGCGCAGCAGCTTCGCCCACCTGGAAGATTTCTCGGGGCGGATCCAGCTGTATTTCAAGCAGGACGTGCTCGGCGAGGAGCGCTACGAAATCGCGCGGCTGTTGGATCTCGGGGACTTCCTGGGCTGTCGCGGCAAGCTGTTCCGTACTCGCACCGGCGAGATCACGGTGCAGCTGGAGGACTTCGAGATCCTGGCCAAGGCCCTGCGGCCGCTGCCGATGGGCAAGAGCCAGGTGAACCCTGACGGCACGGTGGCGCACTTCTCGGAGCTGCACGACCCGGAGACGCGCTATCGCCAGCGTTATGCGGATCTTGCTGTCCACCCCGAGCGGCGCCGGGTCTTCGAGCAGCGGGCCGCGCTGGTGCGCGCGGTGCGCCGCGTGCTGGACGAGCGCGGCTTCCTCGAAGTCGAGACGCCCATTCTCCAGCCGCTGTACGGCGGCGCCTCGGCGCGGCCGTTCGTGACCCACTACAACGCTCTGGACGCGAAGTTCTATCTCAGGATCGCCGACGAGCTCTACCTGAAGCGTTGTATCGTGGGCGGCATCGAGCGGGTCTATGAGATCGGGAAGGACTTCCGCAACGAGGGAATGGACCGGCAGCATAACCCCGAGTTCACCATGCTCGAGTGCTACCAGGCCTACGCCGACTACACCGACATGATGGAGCTGACCGAAGCCATTGTCACGGCGGCCGCGGTCGCGG
>DATMBH010000156.1:0-2352 GCA_035559335.1 Gemmatimonadales bacterium | reverse complement strand
CGCCGAGTGAACCCGGTTCATTCGCTGCGCATCGCACGTGCGGGACTGATCGCCGCCGTGGCGCTCACGGCGCTGGTACGCGGACTGGCGGCCGGCTGCATCGTGCTGGCTGCGGCCGCGGCGGCCGATGCGACACTCGGGCTGGCCGAGGTGCTGCGCCGGTCGGCGTATCCGGTCGCGGTGTTCCTGGCCGCCGCTGTTGCGACCTCGAGGTTGTGGAAGGGACGGATCGCGCGGGACCTGGGGCAGGTGGCGCTGTTCGTCGAGGGGTTGAGGCCGGAGCTCGGGTTCGGGATGGTGGCGCTGATCGAACGGAAACGTGATGGAGGCGATGGAGATGATTTAGAAATAGTTCGGGCTCTGGAGCGAGACGTTGCCGGAGTGCCGTGGCAGAGGGCGGTGGTGCGCAGGGTGCTTGGGGTAGTGGCGCGGGATGGTCTGCTTCTGGTTGGTGCGGTACTGGTGCTGCGGGCGGCGCCGGCGCGGTCGCTGGAACGGCTGGGAGCAGCCGGACGCTCGGACCGCGATGCGGCGGCGCCCGCCGCGCTGCGCGGCACGCTGCTCGCGCCGCTGCGCGCGCGGATCACGCCTCCAGCCTACACGCAGATCGCGCCGTTCACGGTGCAGGAGCCGTCGGCCATAACGGCGATCAGCGGCAGCACGGTGGTCCTGGAGGGCGGAGCCGGGGCCCCCGCGCGCGGCTCGGTCACCGCCCGCCTCGATAACGATACGATTCCAGTCACCCTCAGGGGCGGTCGCTGGACCGTCCGCCTGGTCCTGACCGAGAACCCGGCCGCGCTGCGGCTGAGCGACGGCACGGCGGAACGCCTGGTGACGCTGGAGCCTTATCCAGACTCGCTGCCTGACGTCAGGCTCGAGTCGCCGGCACGCGACACCGTGCTGAGGAGCGCGGAGCATCGCCTCCCTTTGGCGGCCCGCGCGCGTGACGACTTCGGCATGTCGGCCGCGTGGTTCGAGTACATCATCAGCTCCGGCGAAGGCGAGAGCTTCCGGTTCCGCACCGGCACGGTGGCGCGCGAGTCGCTCGCGCTGGCCCGCAGCGCCGCCCTCGAGGGCTCGCTGGACCTCGGTGCGCTGCGGCTCGGGCCCGGCGACCTGCTGCACCTGCGCGCCGTAGCCACCGACGCTCGCACGGTGCGCGGGCCCGGCCGCGGCGTATCGGAAACCCGCACCTTCCGCATAGCGCGGTCGGGCGAGTACGACTCGATCGCCTTCGAGGGCCTGCCACCCGTCGAGGGCGACACCAGCGCCCTCAGCCAGCGGCTGCTCATCATTTTGGCCGAGGCGTTGGAGCGGCGCCGGCCGCGCTTGGCGCGCGATACCGTGGTCACCGCCTCGCGCGATATCGCTCGCGATCAGGCACGACTGAGACGCCGGGTCTCCGACATCATCTTCCAGCGGCTGGGCGAGGCGGAGGGTGAGCACGCGCACGAGGAGGGCGGCGTGGAGGCCGGCGCCGAGCCGGGCGATCGCTCGCCGGAAGCGGTGCTGCGCGCGGCGGAAGCCGCCGCAAGTGTGGACCCGTCGCAGCCGCTCGACTTCGCGCACGAGGAGACGCCTGTCGTCGCAGTGAACCGGCCGCTGCTCGAGGCCTACAACGCGATGTGGGAGGCCGGCCGGTGGCTGGAGATCGGTGAGCCTGACGATGCCCTGCCGCACATGCGTGCTGCACTGGCCGCGATCCAGCGCGCGCGCCAGGCGGAGCGGCTGTACCTGCGGGGGCGCACGCCGGCGCTGGTAGTCGACTTGCGCGCCGTTAGGCTGGCCGGCAATCGCAGCGGTGTGAGGGGAGGCACCCGCACTTCCGGCGGCGCGGCGGCAGATTCGCGGGAACTGGTCGCGCGGCGCCTGGCGGCCCACCTCGATCTGGCGCTGGGTGCGGGCGCCGCCGCGCTGGCCGATTCGCTCCAGGTGCTGAGACTCGACGCGCTCGGCCGGCTGCCGCGGGTGGCGGCGGCGCTGGCCGAGGCGGTGGACGCCCTGCGCGCTGGGCGCGACGCGACCGGAGCATTGGTACGGGCGCGGCGCGCACTGGCCGGCCCGGCGCGGCGTGACGGATCACGCGAGTGGGAGGGCTGGTGAGCCGGTTCGTGTTTGCCACGCTCCAGTACGAGTCGGGCGACTGGGACAGCGCGCCGCTGGTTGCGCCTAACATCATTGACACCCTGGCCCGCTACACCACGCTCGATCTGGCGCCCCAGGGAGTCGTGGTGCCGCTGTCGTCGCCGGAGCTGCACCGCTACCCGTTCGTGTACATGACGGGACACCTGCCCGTGCGGTTCACCGACCAGGAGCGCGCCAACGCCCGAACCTACCTCGAGCGCGGCGGGT